>JBBQTL010000201.1:0-10552 GCA_038213285.1 Chitinophagales bacterium | reverse complement strand
ACTTCATAGCAGGGTATATTAATTGCCCGACAAGGTATGTATTTTCGTGTATTTAATACTAAATTGAGAAAATAAATAAAATCTATTTTTGATCTAAACGATTATGATGACTCTTATTAAAGTTTTGGGAGCAATGTTTTTCTTTTGTTCCTGTAATGCACAGCCTAAACAGGTAAAGTTGATGGCAAATAAAGATGACAACAGCCTGTTGTGGGAAGTCAGCGGAAAAGGCCTAAAAAAGTCTTCTTATATATTCGGCACATTTCACCTGATGTGCAGGGATGATATACATTTTAGTGAGCAATTGAAAACAGCCATTGCCAATTCGGGCCTTGTGTATATGGAAATGGACATGGATGATCCGGCGCTGATGCTAAGTGGATTGCTGATGATGAATATGAAGGATGGAAAAAAATTGCAGGACCTGTATACCAGGGAGGAATATGAAAAAGTAGCCGGCTTTTTTAAGGACACGCTAAAAATGCCGATTGCTTTTTTAGAAAGAACCAAACCCTTTTTCCTGGCTGCCATGCTGTATCCAAAAATGATGCCCTGCAAAACGTTTTCAGGCGTGGAAGAAGAATTGATGAAAGTGGCCAAACTACAGAAAAAAGAAATAAAGGGCCTGGAAACAATGGAGTTTCAGTCATCTGTATTTGACAGTATTCCTTACGAGGAGCAGGCGAAAGACTTATTAAAGTCAATTGATAGTATAGCTACTTATCAACGTTATTTTGATAGCATGATAACAGTATATAAATCTCAACGTTTAATGGATATTGAATCCCTGTTTAAGGATACTGATTTTGGAATGGAAGCACACCAGGATATTTTATTAAACAACAGGAATAAAAACTGGGTTACCCAATTAAAAACACTGATGGATACCGAGAGCTTATTTGTGGCTGTGGGCGCCGGCCACCTGGTGGGTAAGGAAGGGCTGATCAGTTTGCTGCGGAAGGAAGGGTATACGTTGACGCCAATTTTGAATAAATGATTTTAATTGATAATGTGATAATTTGATAAATGATAGTGGTTTAATTGGAAATTATTTCACATCGTTATTAATCAGGTATTATAAAGAACATCTTTCAACATCATCCTTCAAATAACCAACACAACCCTTGAATGGCTGTTAAATTTATCCGAACTTGTATTCAACTAAACCAAATAGCCGGTAAATTTGTATAAAGGAATAATTTTTACGATGAATAAAATAATCAGTGCCCTGTTCTTACTTACTATTTTGGCCTCCTGCGAAAAAGATATCAACTTTAATTTAAAGAATTCGGAAGATCTGTTGGTGGTGGATGCCAATATCGAGAATGGCCAACCCCCGGTGGTGGTACTTACAAAAAGCCTTAGTTTTTATAGTACCATTGATCCTGCCCAACTACTCAATTCATTTGTGCGAAATGCAACCATTACCATGTCGAATGGTGTACGTACGCATCAACTAAAAGAATATGCCACTTCACTACCCGGTGGAATTGTAGTGTATTCTTACAGTATTGATCCGGCCAACCCTGCAACAGCTTTTGTGGGTGAATTCAATACAAATTATACCATGAATATCAATACCGGTGGCAAAGATTATAGTGCCACCACCACCATTCCCATCCTGGCCAAAAAACCCGATTCCTTATGGTGGAAACCGGCGCCTTTTTCAAAAGATACCAATGATGTGGTAATCATGGTCAAATCAACAGACCCGCCCGGCCTCGGCAATTATATCCGGTATTTTACTAAGAAAAACAGTGAATCATATTTGCCGGGTGAGAATTCAGTTTTTGATGACCAGGTGATTGATAACACTACCTACCAGTTGCAACTGGATCCCGGAGTAAACAGGAATAACCCGGTGCCTTTTGACAGCAACTATTTCAAAAGGGGTGATATCGTTACACTGAAGTTGTGTAACATTGATAAACCTACCTATACATTCTGGAGTACCTGGGAGTTTGCCTTTCAAAGCATTGGTAATCCCTTTGCCCAGCCCAATAAAGTAATTGGAAATATTAGCAATGGAGCATTGGGTGCGTTTTACGGGTATGCGGCTTTTTACAAAACGATTTCGATTCCCAAATAGGAAGGCTAAAATAAAAATAAAAGAAAGTTGTGGAAACCATAATCAGCCAAAGAAGTGATCAAATGTGTGATATTTAGTGGTACTACGTTGTAACCCTTAATGTAAGGCATGTTAATTTCTTTCTCAAGCATGCTAAACCATTCACTTTAAACCCCAAACCATAATTCTTAATTGCTTAAATTTGCGGCAATAAAAAATCAACATGGATAATAGCTCAATAGAAAAAGTACATTGTTTAATAATAGGGTCCGGACCTGCAGGTTACACTGCAGCTATTTATGCAAGCAGGGCGGGGCTTAACCCGGTTTTATACCAGGGCATACAGCCCGGGGGCCAGTTAACCATCACTACGGAAGTGGAAAATTACCCCGGTTACCCGGATGGTATACAAGGACCTGAAATGATGGTTCATTTTGAAAACCAGGCGAAGCGTATGGGAACTGATATACGATATGGGCTTGCCACAAAAGTTGACTTTTCAGCACAACCCTACAAGGTAGAAATAGACGAAGAAAAATGGATAGCCGCAGGTGCGGTCATTATTTCAACTGGTGCATCCGCCAAATGGCTCGGCCTGGAGAGTGAGCAACGGCTGAATGGTTATGGAGTGAGCGCCTGTGCAGTTTGCGATGGGTTTTTCTTTAAGGGAAAAGAAGTGGCGATTATCGGGGCAGGAGATACTGCAGCAGAGGAAGCGCTTTATCTTTCAAAAATATGTTCGCAGGTACACATGATTGTAAGAAAAGGAGAAATGAGGGCAAGCAAGGTAATGCAGGAAAGGGTAGTGAATACCGCCAATATAAAAATGTACTGGCACAGTGAAACCGATGAAATTTTAGGAGATAAAAAAGTAGAAGCCGTAAGAATAAAAAACAACCAGACCGGTGAAAAACAGGAAATTCCGGTAAGTGCATTTTTTGTAGCAATCGGCCATCATCCCAACAGTGATATTTTTAAAGGCTGGCTGGATATGGATGATGCCGGTTACCTCATTACCATTCCCGGTACTTCAAAAACCAATATTGAAGGCGTATTTGCTTCGGGCGATGTGCAGGATAAAATATACCGGCAAGCAGTAACTGCTGCAGGAAGTGGCTGTATAGCTGCATTGGATGCGGAAAGATACCTTGGAGCGAAGGGGGCGCATTGATAAAGTTGAATAGTCAATGGTAAAAGGTGAATCATTAACCATTCACCATTCAATGTCGTTTACTTAAGCTATTTGAAATTTAAATTGTTTTTAAAGATGTAGCAACAAAGCTTGAAGACTTTTCAATTAACATAGACTCTATTTTCTTTTTTTCTTGATAAAAAAAAGATACACAAAAAATCAAGTCTGCGAATAAAAAGGCTGAAATTTTTATTCGAGGCCGTAAAAATACCTGGAGTGCCGCTTTATTATTAATTGAGTAATTAAAAAAAAGATTATAAATTTCTTAAGTAAACGACATTGATTGACCATTGAAGATTCACCATTCACCATTTTAATCCCGGCTCCAAATAAATTATCAATTAACCCGTTATCAATTATCCCATTATCAATTAACCCGTTATAAATTATCAATTAATGTTAATCATTCACTTGCATAAATTACTGTTTCATTCCTTTCACGGTGTGTACCAAGAGGAGCAACTATTAGGTAATGAGTTTGAAGTAAATGCGGATATTGAATTAGATACCAATGAGCAACTTACCAAACTGAGGCAAACAGTGAATTATGTAACCGTTTATGAAGTCATTAAACAGAGAATGCAGCAATCCACGCCGCTATTGGAAACGGTTGCGCAGGAATTAAACCAGTCTATTCATAAAATGGATGATAGAATTAAATCCGTAAGTATTACTATTAAAAAATTATCTCCACCAATTGAAAATTTCCAGGGTGAAGTTGGCGTGAGTTATAAAACAGTCATTTAGAATGAAGCCCCTATTGTTAACCGTCTTTTCCTTTTTGCTATTATTTACATTGCCTGCGCAGGATGTTACAGCGATGATAAAGGAAGCCGATCGTTTGGAGAATCTACCAAATGAAAAAGCCGCATTCGCAAAATTTAAGGAAGTACTTAAAATCAATCCCATAAATATTTATTCCCTAAATAAATGCAGTGAATTGTGTAGCAGGATCGGCAAGCGTCAAACCAACCCAAAGTTGATTGAAGATTACTATTCAGCGGCTAAAACCTATGCCGGTACAGCTTTAAGGGTTAACCCGAGTAATTCGGAGTCAAACTGTGTAATGGCAATCGCCCTGGGAAGAAGTTCACTAAATAAAAGTGGGAAGGAGAAAATAAGTTCGGCCAAAGAAATTAAAAAATATGTAGATGCAGCCATCAAAAATGACCCCGGTAACTTTAAAGCCTGGCATGTATTGGGCAGATGGAACTACGAAATCAGCACATTGAACGTATTTGAAAAAGCTGCAGTAAAAATTTTATTTGGGGGATTACCTGTGTCATCTTTAAGTGAATCAATCAGGGCTTTTGAAAAGGCACATTCAATAACGAATGGGTTTATTTTGAACTATTTTGAAATGGCAAAAGCATATAAAAAGAATGACCAAAAAAGTAAAGCGCTTGCCACACTTACAAAGATGCTTACAATACCCAATCAAACCGAGGATGATCCGACCATAAAAGAAGATGGGAGAAAATTGATCAAAGAATGGAAATGATTTTTTTAGATAAAGATGATTAACTCCAACGGTTTTTCGGATTTCTCAATACTCAACAATTATACTATGAAATTTTTATTCACTGGTTTATTCATTAGCTGCATATCAATGCTTGCCGTATCTCAAACGGAAGAAAATATAGTTTCTGCCTATAACCCGAATATTTTGTTTTCACCAATATTTTATCCTTCCGGAGAAACTATTACCCGTGCAGCAACCGGCGAAGCCAATACCGGGTACTGGCAAAACCGGGCAGACTATCAGATTAATGCAACGCTCAATGATGCGACCCACGAAATATCCGGATCGGTCATCATTACCTATAAAAACAACAGTCCGCACGCCCTGCCATTTTTATGGCTGCAATTAGACCAAAACCTTTTTACTAAAGATAGCCGTGGTCAGCTAAAGGTGCCGGTAGATAGCCGCAGCAGGTATGGTGATGCAAAAAGCAATTTCAACGGCGGATATAAAATCAGTACAGTAAAGGTGAATGAAGCTGCGATTGCTGATTATATTATTACAGATACCAGGATGCAGATCCGGTTGCCAAAGCCAATGAGGGCTTCCGGAGATGTTGTAAAAATCAGGCTTGACTACTCCTTTGAGCTGCCTGTGTATGGAGCAGACAGGTGCGGAATATTACTCACTAAAAACGGGGAAATATTTTCGGTAGCACAGTGGTATCCACGCATGTGTGTATTTGACGATGTGGAAGGCTGGAACACCCTGCCTTACCTGGGCCCAAGTGAATTTTACCTGGAGTATGGCGATTTTGATTTTACCATTACCGCCCCGGCATCGCATATTGTGGTGGCAAGCGGTGAATTATTAAATCCTTCGGAAGTGTTAACACCTGCCCAGTTTGGCCGCATGGAGGAAGCGAAAAAAAGTGACCGGACCGTGATGATTCGTAAAGAAAGTGAAATTACAGATCCTTCATCGAGGCCAAAAGCAACTACACTTACCTGGCATTATAAAATCGCCAATGCACGGGATGTATCCTGGGCATCTTCCAAATCATTCATCTGGGATGCTGCGAAAATTAATCTGCCCGGGGGCAAAACATCACTGGCAATGAGTGTATATCCTTCAGAAAGCAATGGAGAAAAAGGGTGGGGAAGATCCACGGAATACACTAAGGCAAGCATAGAAAATTATAGTAAAAGATGGTTTGTTTATCCTTACCCGGTAGCTACCAATGTGGCCAGCAATGTGGGGGGAATGGAGTACCCGGGAATTGTATTTTGCGGGTACAGGGCGCAGAAAGGGGGACTTTTTGGTGTAACAGATCACGAGTTTGGGCATACCTGGTTTCCAATGATTGTTGGTAGCAATGAACGTAAATACGGATGGATGGATGAGGGTTTTAATACCTTTATTAATTCACTGGCCGATGATGATTTTAATAAGGGAGAATACAAATCAGCGCCTGCTTCGATGGAATACCAGGCCGGTTATATGTTTGGCCCCAATAGTGAAGCCATCATGAATACCCCCGATGCATTGCAGGAATTTAATATCAGCACGGCTTTGTATTCCAAACCGGGCTATGGCTTACAGTTACTGCGCAATGAAATTTTAGGGCCTGTGCGATTTGACTATGCCTTCAAAGCATATATTGAACGCTGGGCATACAAGCATCCAACACCCTGGGATTTTTTTAGAACTATGGAAAATGTGGCTGGTGAAAATTTAGGCTGGTTTTGGAAGGGCTGGTTTTTAGAAAATTACCGGCTGGATCAGGCGATTATTGGCGTTGGGTATGAAAATAATAATCCGGGTAACGGAGCCCTGGTTAATATCGCCAACCTCGACCAGATGGCAATGCCTGTGATACTGGCTTACGAAACGGTGAGCGGTGAAAAGGGCACCCTAAAATTACCCGTCGAAATCTGGAATAATCTCATCACTAAAAAAATAAAAATCCCGGTTAAAGAAAAATTGAAAAGGGTGGTGATTGATCCGGATAAAATTTTTCCGGACATGAACTTTAGCAACAATGAATGGAAGGGGAAGTAGGGGAGGCGGGGAGATAGGGGTATAAAAGGTAAATAGGGTAGAAAAGGTAAAAAGGGTAAATAGGGTAAATAAGGTAAATAAGGTAGGTGGTAAATGCTAATTTGTGAGCGGTAATTTGAAATACTTTAAAAGCTAAATAAAATGGGACACACAAAGGAACCAATGGGAGTTGCCTTTGTAATTAAAGGCAGACCTTTAACTAAAAAAGAAGAGAAAGCGATTAGTGAGTATAGCAAAGCTTATAAAACTAAAAACTCCAACACAAAGAGTTCGACGAGATTGAGAAAAGTAGGAAAGATCGCTTCTCCAAAAAAAATGGCATCAACCGTTTATGGCCAAATTTAATGCTGCCCTGCATCGTCAAAATAGGGCCTGCGTTGTGAATTCTGTGATTTTTCGCTGAAAGTTTTGGTTTGATGCCGGATTCTTTGCAAGAAATTTTCGATTACTTCTTTCGCACAATTTATATGAGCGTTTCCGCTGTTACTTTTTTTTCAAACAACCCAACTCTGGCAATTCATGCTTTCAAAGTTGATAGAGGTAATTGAAAGGGGGTGAAACCATTATTTGAATTTCTCTTTCACCATATCAGCTACAATTTTATCTATCGGTAACGTTAGGGCCGATGCTGAAAATTTTTCCCAGTTGATAAACCGAAAGGTTTCAATCTGACTGGTTTTACTGTACAATTGAAGTTGCTGTTCATCAAAATCAAACTCTTTATTTCGCAGCGGAACTTGAATATCTTCCATAGCCTTTGCTAAATAGTAAATAGACAATATCTGGTGTGCTGAGTTAAATGCACTCTGTTGAAAAAAGTCGGTTGTATAAATATGGTCACCAATGGCTACTTCCAGGTTCATTTCTTCTTTAAACTCCCTTTTCAGGCAATCCCTGGTTCCTTCACCTATTTCAAGTCCGCCACCTGGAAATTTGGTATAATATGCCCCCCTGATATATTCATCACTTACCAATACCTGCCTGTTTTCATTGATTAATATTCCATACACCCTTACAGACAAAATCAGACCCATAATTTTATTTTTTTCGTTTCCAATAATTCCATGCTACCACTGCAAGAATAATAAGTGAAATAATGACTGGTATCCAAAATGCAAGTTGTGAATCCTTGTAGGGTATGGGTACATTCATTCCATAAATACTGGCAATTAATATAGGCACCGTCAATACAATGGTGAGCGTGGTAAGCCTCTTCAACACTTCATTTTGATTATTGCTGATGATGCTTGCAAATGCATCGAGGGTACTGCTTAGAATATTGGTGTAGGTGTTGGCCATTTCCAACGCCTGGCTGGTTTCCACAATTAAATCATCCAGAAAATCTTTTTCATCTTCATTCAATTGTAAAAAATTGGTGCGTACCATTTTCATCATCAGCAATTCATTGCTTCTTAATGCGGTTAAAAAATATACCAGGCTTTTTTGAATGCGCATCAACTGGAGTAATTCCTCATTCCTGTTGGCTACGTATAATTTATGTTCCAGTGTATTTCTCCGCAAATTGATTTCCTTCAGGTAGTCCTGGAAGTTATTGGTTACCTTTTCAAATATCTTCAGCACCATCATATTTTTCTTATCAGGGTTGCGGTTTTGAAAAGTATTCAGGAACTTTTTGATGGCCTCATTCTCAAAAGAATTGACCGTTACAATCTGGTTGTGTGTTAAAATGATACATATTGGAATGGTTATATAAAATGCATCACTGTCATTGAATGAATTATTTTCCGTAGGTGTTTTTATTACAATCAATTTTACATTGTCGTCAATTTCATAGCGGCTACGTTCATCAATATCAAGGGAGTCTTTTAAAAAATCGATTGGTATTTCCAGCAGTTCACTTAATTCAGTAAACTCTTCCTGTTTTAAAGGCGGCAATACATTAATCCAGGCCCCGTCTTCCGGTTTGTCGATTGCAATGGTCTGATGCGCTATGTTTTTAAAGTACTGAATCATTTATCTGGGCTTGTGGTGTTGGTTTACGGGTTACTGCTTTTTATTAGCTGTTAAGAAATTAACAACAAGGTTCTATGTTACCTTATTTACTGTACCTACATTATTTACTTATTTTTACTTTACACAGGTTATTTACTTTTTATACTTTACGTACTTTATTTACTTTTTCTACTTTACATACCTTATTTACTTTCTACACCCTATCACACCCACTGCTATCCCCCAATTTCAATTTCTCCTTTAAATACAAATTCAGCAGGTCCGCAAAGCCATATATTTTCAAAATGTTGGTCGTCAATTTTGTCAAACTCTACACTTAAATGGCCTCCGGGAGTATTTACCACCACGGTATTAAACCCATTTTCATTATGGGCGGACAATAATGCAGCAGCCGTAACACCGGTGCCACAACTCAACGTTTCATTCTCTACCCCGCGTTCATAAGTGCGCACAAAAATGGAATCCTCCGCCGTTGATTCCACAAAATTGACATTGATCCCATCCGGTGCAAATTCTTTACCATAGCGGATGTCGTACCCCGTTGACACTACATCTATATCTTCCACCTCAGTAGCAAATTTTACAAAATGCGGTGAGCCGGTATTGAGTACTGCGTAGGAGCTATGATAGGCAACCTTATCTACATTTTGCATTTGTAAACTTACGGTTCCGTCACTATCGATCTCTGCCAAATGAGGGCCATCGATCGCTTTAAAGTGATAGGCACTTTTTACAATGCCCCTGTGATAGGCAAATTTAACCATGCATCTTCCTCCGTTGCCACACATAGTACTTTCATTTCCATCCGAATTGTAATAGATCATTTCAAAATCGTAGCCATCCGTTTTACTCAATAACATCAGCCCGTCTGCACCCACTCCAAAGTGCCGGTCGCAGATGTGTTTTATTTGTTTCTTTGTTAAAAAGGAGTATTCGTTTTCCCTGTTATCAAAAATTACGAAGTCGTTTCCGGTGCCCTGGTATTTATAAAATTCAACTTTCATCCCTTATAAATTTGAATCAGCGATTATATTTAAAGACTGTTTTATCAGGTTTTGTACGGCAAGATTTCCATCCTTTGAAAATTCTTTGGTAATCCTGTTGGCTACAATCGCATTCAGGCTTAAGCAATGATGACCCAATATTTTCCCCAGGCCATAAATAGCGGATGTTTCCATCTCAAAATTGGAGATATGGTGATTGCCAAATTGAAAACTGGTCAGGTGGTCGATCAGTTGTGGATAGGCGAGCCCTAGGCGTAATACTCTTCCCTGGGGCGCATAAAAACCGGGACAGGTAACCGTAATTCCCTGGTGATAACTCCCGGTGAAATGTTTTAAGAGAAAACCACTCGCCATCATGATGTAGGGCGATACATTGCCTGCACCTAACTGGGTATGAGTATTAAAAGCCTGCAGCAATTGTTTTTCTTCTTCGTTGTTTTCAATCCGGTAAAAATTCAACAGGTTATCCAATCCTAATCCATGCGTGCCGGATACGAAACTATCCACCGGTATTTCCCTTTGCAAAGAACCTGATGTACCAAAACGAATGATATTTAGCGCAGTCAGTTGTTCCTTAATTGTTCTTGTTTCAAAATCTATATTCACCAGCGCATCCAGTTCATTCAACACAATATCGATGTTATCAGGTCCAATGCCCGTGCTAACGCAAGTCAGTCTTTTGTTACCAATATAACCGGTATGAACAATAAATTCCCGGTGGCTGTTCTGGTATTCAATAGTATCAAAATGTTTACTCACTTCCTTCACCCTGTCGGGATCACCCACCGTAA
>JBBQTL010000200.1:0-10591 GCA_038213285.1 Chitinophagales bacterium | reverse complement strand
TCTAACCCCGGAGCAGCGATCAGTAATATACCCTCAACCTACCAATACACAAACCAGGATTGCCCTCAGGAAGGTTATTACGCAATTCGTAATTCCACATTTTTTTGTTTTAGCAGCGATTGGTTTGCAGTTCCATTTGATCATTCACCAAATGATCCTAACGGATATTTTTTAATGGTAAATGCCTTACCCGGTCCCTCATTAATTTATACTGCTACAATAAACGGACTTTGTCCCAATAATGCCGTGCAGGTAGATGCATGGGTTTTGAATTTACTAAAACCATCCGGTTGCAGCGGCAACGGTATCAATCCCAGCATCACTTTGACCGTAACAGATATGCTGGGTAATACGCTTGGTCAAAAAAGTACTGGTGATCTTAATGAGATCGATTCGGCCACATGGACACCTCAAAGTTTTCTTTTTACTGCACCTGCAAACGGAACTGTTATTATAAAAATTACAAGCATTGCTGCAGGCGGTTGCGGAAACGAATTTGCAATTGATGATATAACTTTTCGTCCGTGCGGACCTTCTATTTCTGCTGCTTTTGTAAATAATTCAGCCACTCAACTTATTATTTGCGAAACGAACCAGCAGAATTTGCAAATGGTTTCACTTTATAATGGCACTTATGCAAACCCGGTGTTTCAATGGCAGGTAAGTAATACGCAGGGATATAGCTGGGCTGATATTCCCGGCGCTACTGCAACTACTTTTACAAAACCTCCCACTCCAGTTGGAGAGTATTGGTACAGATGTGTTGTGACTGATGCAAGTCTTGCGGCAAATACCAGGTGCCGCTTTGCATCAAACCAATTGAAAATACAAGTTGCAAGTCCACCTTTTGCCAAAGCCACTAATTATGTTTATGAATGCTATGGCTCTACAGTTTATCTTTTTGCAGCGGGTGGTTCAGCCTACGAATGGTTTGGTCCAAATGGCTTTTATGCAAATGTGCAAGGGCCCGCAATTCCAAATGTAAATTTTAGTCACACAGGGGATTATATTTTAAAAGTGACTTCAACACCCGGTTGCTTTGCTTTTGATACAACTACAATAACAATTTATGCGGCACCCATCGCAACACTTACTCCTGCTTCAGTTACTATTTGTGAAGGTGATAGTGTACAATTGAACGCCGGCGGATCGATAGCTTATAAATGGTTACCGGCAACGGGGCTGTCAAATGATACTATACCCAATCCATTTGCAAAACCAATGAATGATATTACTTATACAGTGAGAGTTTATAATAAATATACTTGTTATGATACGAAAACGGTTAGTGTGGTTGTCTGGAAAAAGCCAAAAGCATTTG
This sequence comes from Chitinophagales bacterium, assembly GCA_038213285.1. Classification (GTDB taxonomy): domain Bacteria; phylum Bacteroidota; class Bacteroidia; order Chitinophagales; family Chitinophagaceae; genus Ferruginibacter. The sequence continues at coordinate 9,270 of JBBQTL010000200.1, read as the reverse complement.
CAGGACCCGATCAATATTTCATAAAGGGGAAACCAGTTAAATTAAATGGAAACGTAACTGGTGATAATGTTAGCTATAGCTGGTCGCCGCCAACTTATTTAGATAATCTGAATTATTTAAAGCCAACTGCAAAACCACCCGGAACTATTACTTATACATTGACTGCTGTTTCAAATAATGGGTGTGGTGTAAGCTCTGATGTTGTAAAATTAGAAGCGATCGATAAATTATTTATACCAACTGGTTTTACTCCAAACAGTGATGGCTTAAATGATAAATGGGAGATCGTAACATTTGAAGATTACCCTGAAGCGGTTGCAGAAATTTATAACCGGTATGGACAATTGATATACCGGGGATATGGTAAAAATTATACACCATGGGATGGAACTGTTAATGGGAAACCCGCCTTACCAGGTGTGTATGTTTATTTGGTGAATTTGCATATTGGCAAACCCATATTAAAAGGAACAGTAAATCTATTACGATAGATGATTATTTATGTTACTCTGGAAAATAAACTTCCAAAAGCTGTGGTTCGTGTCCTCACTAAACACTTATGCAAAACAATGAAGGTGTGATGCACTCGGTTAAAAGAAACAGTACCGTTACATTGCGACACTAACCCAACAATACAGGCCCGTTCGTTTTGGAGTGGCGACGCTAAACCTTCATTTGAGTAATGATAGGGTTTGTGGGACAAGTAAAAATTCAGGCAGTTCTTTTTTCTTTCTCTACATTAAGACCGGTTATTATAGGCTTTAACCCTGTTTGGGTACAGCTAAATGCCCGACCTGTAAAAATGGAGAAACCTGTTGAATGCATTGATCCGCAATAATATTTTTTGAAAGATAAAAATACCTGCAATGGCACATGCAATACCTGCCAGCACATCCAAAATATAATGGTGGCTGGTGTACACTGCAGCAAACCATATCCCGAGCATCACGATAAAAAATATTACGTTCACCAGTCCTGATTTTTTCTTTATGCCATAATAAAGCACGATTAAAGGATACGAGGAATGCAGGGAGGGCATGGCTGCAAATACATTGGAACTTTTTTCATACAGGCTATGAAAAATGTTGACATGAAAATATTCATCAAACTTATGAAGCCCGGCTGTATTGCCCTGGGTACCCGGAATAAAATGGGCTCCACGCAATTGATAATACCAGGGCGGGGCGGCGGGGTAGGCATAGTAAATAACAAACCCTATCATGTTAACCAATACAAAAGTGAGGGAGAAGTGGAGGAACTGCTCCTTGTCATTAAAAAAAAGATAGGCTGCAAATGCCAATGGAACGGGAATCCAGCACAAATAAAATATCCCGGATAAAATATCAAGCCAGGTACGGCCATTTTGCAACCAGTATTCATTGGCGGTAATAGTGTTCTCCTGGTATGTAATCCCAAAAAGTGATTTTTCCGTATTATACAGATCCTGTATGTGTACGCTATTGAATGTGTAATTTGGAAAGGCCTTCATGTAATCAAACAATATCCAATACACAATGAAGATAGAAAATCCGGTAATGAATTTCCTGGTCACCGGGGATAAAAAAAAGCAAATATTAAAGATGGCGGTCAATACCAACTGATCAGTTCTAACCCCAATTAAAAACCAGGAAAAAAGGAGGTAAATTAAAGACGAAAAGAGTGCAATAAAAATACTTTTTCGGGAATACATGCCCTCTTTTACTTTGCTCATTAATCTTTATTGGCTTGCCTTGTAAAATCAGATTTTAATATAAAATCCCATAATGATGAACTTACACCATAACCCTTTGTAGGATCCTGGTAGTGATGCAGCATGTGATGCTGTTTAATTTTTTTTAAAACCGGGTTCTTAAAATTATGATGGTGCATGGCATAGTGCATCATATCGTACACGAGATAACCCAATAAAAATCCGGGGAAAAATGCAAACAACAAATTGTTTTCCAATAGCAGGGAAAACAAGAAATAAAACAAGGTAGCTAAGGGGATACTTGCAGAAGGTGGCATTACCAGTCTTTTTTTATCTTTCGGATAATCGTGGTGGACACCGTGGAAAATAAAATGCATTTTCTTTCCAAATTCAGAAGTGGGATGATAATGAAATATGAACCGGTGAAGAACATATTCTGTAATGGTCCAAATGATTAGCCCGCCTAAAAAATATAGTGCAAACGCCGGGGCATTTATCCCACCGGCAAATGCCTTATATGAAAAAAATAATATGGCTGGAATAAATATATACAACGGCACCGAGTAATGAACTTTTGATAAGCTGTTCATCAGGTTGTTTTTAAACAACTTTATGGAATCTTCCGAATTGGAGATATAATTTTTTTTCATTTTAATTAGGTGTTAATTCTGCTACATCAGATTTTTAATCTTTCCTTCACAATAGAATGGCTATTGGGTTCAATTCCGGATATTTCAACATACTCAATATTGGGTGACCAAAATGACCCTCCGTTTATTTTTATAAATATGCTGGTAAGTATGGCAGATCTATGGTTGATGTCGGTATACACATAAAATTTGTTATCCGAACCCAGCTTTAGATACATTTTGTATTTTTTATAAGATACAAAACTTATCTCGTACTGGTTTTCTGATATTTTTTTGGTTTTGAGACCATAAGCAAATTTTCGTTGTATAAAACTCAACTCCTCTCTTTGGCCCCTTTCCTGGTACCTGATCCAAAAGCCCTGTACAGGATTCTCCTTGTCAATCGCACCGTCTTTATAATTTAATTCGTATACAATGGTATTGGAATTGGAAGTCCGCTGCAGGTAAAATAGTTGTTTGCCATTACCAGAGGGGACTGGAAATTTTTTTTCCTGTGCAAGTCCCTGTAATAAGTTTCCCGTAACAAGAATGACAAGTAAAAATAACTTTTTGCTATTCATACCCACTTTTTTTATCCCTTTCGTCCAATGCTTTTTTTGCGGAAGCCAATCTCTTAAACGCTGTTATGTTGGTAAGTACCGCCATGATAGTAATTGGCATGGTAAATATAGACATCGTTTCAAAAAGTTGATAAGACGTTCCCGGAATAAAGAATTTATAATCGCCTCCAATAAAATTACCGGCAATACCACAGGCCAATGCAGCCAATCCTGTTAATACCACCCGTTCTGGCCGTTGCATCAGTCCGCCTTTATTTTCAATTCCCAATCCTTCGCTTCTTGCCCTGGTATAACTTACCATCATTGATCCAATTAATGCGATAAAAGCGAATAGGGAACTAAAAAAGTAGTGATGAGCCACCAGGTAATAACAGATGCCTAAGAACATAATTAACTCGCTATACCTGTCCAGTACAGAATCAAATAATGCCCCAAAAGTGGAACTCATATTTCCGAGCCTCGCTACCTGGCCATCCAACATATCAAATAGCCCTGCAAATAAAATCAATGCACCTGCCCATCCTACATACGACAGGTCGCCACGGTTGCCTTCTTCGGCTCCCATGATAAAAATGATAGATACCCCGATATTTAAAAACAGCCCGGTGATGGTAACTAAGTTGGGCGTAAAGCCAAGTTTAATCAACCATTTCACCAATGGATTGATAACGGTGTAGATTATTTTTTGCAGCCGGTCTCTAACTAATTCATTTGCCATTGTATAATTATTTAAGATTAAAATTCAAACCTTACTTTTGTTCTGATCCCCCAGGTAGATATACCCGGATTTTCAAGGTAAGTAACTCTTTTTACCAGGTCAACTCTTAAGAGCTTGAAAAGATTAGCAATGCCAACGCTCATTTCTATGTAGGGTTTCCTATTCAACGCAAAGGTCGTTTGTTTACCGATAACACCATCTGTCGGGAATTTAAAAAGATCCTGTGTTTTCGCCGGATTATTTTCATCCCGAACGCCCCCATATAATATTTTAAAACTGGCCACTTCCCGTAATTTCAATTTTTTGATCAATGGAACTTTATTTAAGAAAAACCCATTGAAGTAAAAATCAAAATTGGCTGCTGCATATTTATCACTGACAAACTCCATAAAATTCATTAGGTTGTAAGAATATATCTGGTAAGCATAGGTTTGATTGGCCCTGTGTACAGTCAATAAAGGAAAAGGTACTTTTCCAAAAATATACCCGCCTTCAAACAAAATATCGGCATAGCCCAATTGCGACAGGTAGTACCGCTTATCTATACTGGCATTTATATTCTGATAGTTGTATTCACCCTTCATCAGTCCTTTGATCCCGGCGATAAACCTCAGTTTAATTACCGGGTATTTGTTGATGATGGGGATTCGGAAATTTTTTCCCTGGTAAAATTGTTCGTTGGGTGCCCACCTGAGTTCTGCTGAAAGTTCAGAAGTTGTCACATCGTTTACAAGAGCATTGTCGGCTGCTTTTTGATAGGTAATATCTCCGGCAGGGGTTTGCTTCCAGTTTTTGAAGGCAAAGCTGTGCGTGATATTCTTTCCAAATTCCCTTACATACTCGGCTTTCAGGTAATTGTTATACAACCATTTATTATTATTGCCTCTTTTAAACGATAGCAAAAAATTATCTTCCTGTACAAATAATAGTTCCTGGCCCGGTATTTTGGTATCATACTGGTAGCTTAATTTTAAATAATTTAGCGGAAAGGAATAGATGGATTTATGATTAAATGAATAAGTAACTGCCGCAAGGTACTTTGGTTTTTTATCTTTAAATCCGTATGCAATATAATGGTCAAAATAGATAAAATTGCTAAATTTTGGAGTGGTTCTGCCTCCCACTTTTAGCTTAAATCCTTCCACCGGGTTAAAACTATAAAAGGTATTCGTATTACCTAATTCCCATGCACCAAAAGATTTATAACCGGAAAAAACCAATGACATTATTTCACCAAATCTTTTAAATGATTTCATATTACGGAGGCTATCAATATTATAGTATGCTTTGGTTTCCACCATCGTTAATGGGCTGTGTCTCTCCGCCACCCAAAAACTGTCGGTGGAAGCTGCTAGTTTGCTTTTGTCCACAAAGTCCTTCGCGTTGTAAATGCTGTCCGGTGCAGGCAAATCAGTTAATAAGTTTTTGAACGACACCGTTCTTTCCCCCATAACCCCGCCGGAAGCATTTTTTGTGAGCGCAAACTCTGCCAGCATACTGCTTTTAATTACATGGAAACGGCCATCGGGAGCTTTTTCAAAATCCTGGTTTATTCTTAATTCCCTCGTCCAGTTTAGATTGGCATTTTTACTGATGGTCATACTAATCTTTTGCACTCCGTATTTTCCATCCAATGTAATAAACATAGTTCCCCTGAACAGCAGATCTTCGGGGTTACGTGGCGTAAAATAAAGTTTAATCAGTTTAATGCCCTCCAGTTCAACGGTATCCCTGATATAATAACGGTAAAAGTTAGGCCCCATATCGGCAATCGGGCTTAGAAACTGGGTGGTCAATATGTTTACATTGTTGTCGTAAATATTGATGTCTGCATACAATCTTTTCAAATATTGACTGATACCATTATCATCCAAAAAATCACCATAGTTTACTTTCTTTTCACCCAAAAGAACGGTTTTATCCTTTTCAGGATTTTTCCTGTAAAATCGTTGAGATAATTTTTCTTCCAGGTAAATTGGCAGCAGTGATTTACCTTCTATAGTAGTAGAATCAATGTTTTCAAGTATGAATTTATAATTTCTGAAGAGCCTGTTTTTGATCAGTTTTTCTGGCTTATTGGTAAGCGACAGCGACAGCTTTTCATATTGCTGGTATTGTACGTAATCGTAAGCTTTGATCCTGTTTTTATTTTTGTTTTCAATCACCAGATCAATAAGTTCCACTGCCGGGTTATCCCTGTTTTTGTATTTCCCTCTTTTCCTTGTTTTCACAACCACTTCTTTCAGTGATTCAGCCAATTCAAATTCTATGTTTACTGTCTGCTCTTTTCCAGGAGTAATCTTCCTGGTTATTTTTTTATAGCCTGTAAATGAAAAGTTCAGTTGATTAAGCTTTTCACGATTTGTAACTATAGAATAACTGCCGTCTTCACCGGTGGTTACACCTTTGCCTCCCTCAAAATAAATACTTACAAACTGGATAGGCTTCATGGTTACCGCATCTTTTACAAATCCCTTTACCACTGTTTGAGCATTTGCTAAAAAGCTAAACCCAATCAGTGTAAAAAAAAATGTAACCCATAATAATATCTTAAACCTTTTCATTAATATCAATATTTTTAAAAACATATTTTTTTTGAATAGGGTAGTTATAAGCAACAGCAACCGTAATGGAAGTGGCTACTTTTGCAATCAGGTAATGAACTCCACCTATTCGAATTAGCAAATAAACTCCTAAAGCATTTAAAATCAAATTTCCTGTCCAGGTAAGCAGGTATCTTTTACCCTGGTGTAAAATGGAGCCATTTGTCGACCTGAAAACCCAAAATCTGCCGATCAAAAAATTGACAACACCGCCAAATACCGTACCCAAAATACTGGCTACCACAGCATCAAAAAGAAGATATTGTTTTAAAATAAACGTGACCAGGTAATCACAAAAACTTGCAGTGAGAGAAGCAACATTAGCTTTTAAAAAAGTTTTCATGTCAGCCGGATTTATTTGCGATGAATAGCCAAACCTGGATAACTGCCAGCGCATAAATTCCTGCCAGCACATCATCCGCCATCACGCCCCAACCTTTTGGTAAATCTTCTGCTCTTCTTACCCCAAGTGGTTTTACAATATCAAAGAATCTGAAAGCAACCAGGCTGATTAATACATACCAAATATTCTGAGGTACATATAATAGTGTAACCGCCATTCCTGCTACTTCATCAATAACTACTTTACTACTATCTTTTCCCCAAATTCCATCTGCCACGTTTGAACTCCAGGTTCCTAAAAAGATGATCAATATGGTTGTTACTACCTGCCAGGCACTGTTAATAAAGCCGACAGGTAGTAAAAACCAAATGGAACAATACATAATTGCAGCGATCGTGCCACCCCCTTTACCTACGTAGCCTATACCCAATACGGATGCAACCAGTGTATGAAATTTCATCATAACGTTTCAACCAACTCCTGGTAATAATCCAATCCCAGGTGTGTTATTAAGTCTTCTCCCATTAAATGGCGCAAGGTATTCTGCATCTTCATCAACTGTTTAAAAATATCATGTTCAGGGCTCAATCCTTCGAGTGTTTGCGGTGATTTAAAATAAAATGATAACCACTCCTGTATTCCACTCATATCTGAACGTTTTGCCAGGTCAAGCAGCAATGCAAGATCCAACACGATGGGCGCTGCCAAAATAGAATCCCGGCAAAGGAAATTTATTTTGATCTGCATGGAATAACCCAACCATCCAAAAATGTCAATGTTATCCCAGCTTTCTTTGTTGTCGCCACGTGGTGGATAATAGTTGATCCTTACTTTATGATACATTTCACCGTATAATTCCGGGTTCAGTTCAGGCCTGAAAATTTCATCCAGCACACTTAATTTGGATACTTCTTTTGTTTTAAAATTTTCCGGATGGTCCAGCACGTATCCGTCTCTGTTACCCAATATATTGGTAGAAAACCAACCACTAACTCCTAACGCCCTTGCATGTAAGCCCGGTGCTAAAATAGTTTTCATCAATGTTTGCCCGGTTTTGAAATCTTTGCCACCGATGGGAGTTTGTGTTTCTTTGGCCAGTTCAATCAATGCCGGAATATCACATGTTAAATTGGGTGCCCCGTTTGCAAATGGTACACCAGTTTTTATTGCAGCATAAGCATAAACCATACTTGGCGCAATTAGGGGCTCATTGTTTTTTAATGCGGCCTCAAACTTTTCAATACTGCTATGTATATCGGTTGTTTCAATATACTTTTCTGTACTGCCACACCACACTATAACTACCCGGTTACAATTATTTGCGATCTTAAAATCTTCAATATCTTGTATCACCTGCATTGCAAGATCGTATTTGGTTGCTCCTGTTTTTACATTTACCCCATCAAGGTTAGCAACATAAGAGCGATCAAACACAGCTTTCATTGGCTTGATAGCCTCCAGTTGGGGCCTGATGGCCTCGAGCAACGGGAGATCAAGCACTTTTGCATTTAATGCCGCTTCATATACATTATCTTCATAAATATCCCACCCGCCAAAGGCGATATCATTCAGGTTGGCAAGGGGTACAAATTCGTTAATTCTTGGAAACCTGTTTTCTGTTCTTTTACCCAGGCGGATATTTCCCATTTGTGTAACCGAACCAATTGGTTTGGCTATTCCTTTCTTTACAGCTTCCACGCCAGCAATAAAGGTGGTAGCAACGGCTCCCAAACCCGGAATCAGGATACCTAATCTTCCTTCTGCCGGCGTTATGTGTTGTTTCATATTGTATGTTTTAATTAATAATTTCTAAACTTGACATCATAACCATTTTTTGCTAATATACCATGCGATAGAATCTTCCAATCCGGATTGCAAATCAAATTTTGGAGTGTATGCCAATTCTTTTTTTGCTTTACTGATATCACAGATCCAGTTTTTCGCTGCCAGTTCATGCAACTTCTCCCGGTTAATCACCGATGGCTTTTTGAGCAGTCCATTGGTGGTTTCTAAAAAGAGCGCAAGGAACTTAACCAATGGCATTGGTATATGAAACCGCAATGCTTTCTTTTTTAAAATGCTTTTAGTAATATCTGAAAATTGGTACCGGTTATAAATATTGCCATCTGTGATATTATAAATACCCGGTGCGTTATTTATAAACAGAGATTTCACGGTTAAGTCGGCTACGTCTTTTACATGTACAAAACTCAATTGTTGCAGAAACTTACCTATAAATGGATCCAGTCCTTTACTAACGGTTTTAAGCATGATAAAAATATCTTTATCTCTTGGACCATATATTGCCGTTGGCCGCAATATGGTAATTGGTATTGCTACAGAAGCGAGGTGTTGCTCGGCCAACAACTTACTACGTCCGTAGGCTGTTACCGGATTGGGTATTGTATCTTCTGTAATTTTATTTTCATTGTCAATCAATGGACCAACTGCCGCAAGACTGCTAATAAACACCAGTTTTTTAATCTGGTTGCCAAGCTTTTCAGCAGCTCTCGCCAGGTTTAATGTAAAGCCGGCATTTATTTCGTCGTATACTTCCTGCCTGATTGCTTTGGTAACGCCAGCTGCATGAATAATGTAGTCAATCTGGTGATCTGCCATTTGCTTCACCATATCCTCTTCATCCTGGTAGTTAAGAAAAAGATAGTGGATGGGTAAATTTTTCAGGTGCTCAATATTACTGTTCTT
>JBBQTL010000199.1:0-10679 GCA_038213285.1 Chitinophagales bacterium | reverse complement strand
TACATTGAGGGTATAGAAATTGATTACGTCGAAAGAGATTTTAGAATCAGCCACCATCGACCGGAATATATGCCCGCAAAGGATGGTGCAAAGGATTAATATACTTAGCCCCATTACCACCACCAGCCACTTTAACCAAAGATTACGCACCGGTATAACTACCCTTTTTTCTTGTATATAAAAACGAATAAAAAGTATCACCCATAAAAACAATATCGCGTTTATCAATAAATCCCCCAGTGATCTTAAAATAATATTGGATCCATAAATGGCCGGATCAAACAAATCGAATTGCCTGAAATTTACCGGAACAGGTAAAAAATAGCTCACTATTCTAAAACCGGTTACTACCAGAACTAAAAACAATACTCCCTTAAAAAAGTTTTTTTGTACAATCCAGGTAGCAACAAACTGCACAAAAATCAACACAAAAAACGTAGCGATCATCCTGAAAATGGAGGCCAATAAATTATTATGTTCGGTAATGTTGACTGACTTGGGTACCAGTGAAAAGAGGGGCTTTCCTTCCTTCGATTGAATAACCATGCCGCCATCGTCTTCTGATATGGTATAAACATTCTCAATATTTTTCCCGATGGTGAAAGTATTTTTGAGATAATCGTTGGTGATGCTATAATTCCATTTTACAGGAATTAATGCAACGGCCATAATGTTATCGAAAGTGTTGATTCGCCATACATAAAACCCGTTCGACAATTGAATAAAACCGCTTTTTTGCTGCATCACAGACACCGCTCCCAATGGTTCAATTACCTGGGTGCTCCAAAAAAGCAGGTTGTAAATACCCATTTCTTTTTTATCGTATAGAAAAAGGAAATAGCTTTTATCTGTAATCCGTTCTAATTCCTTTTCACTATTGGTATGATTGGCAAATCTATTTAGCAGTGTTGTATCCTCGCTCAATGAATCAAAATCATCTTCCTGGTGGGATATGAAGTTGCTGATATTTTTGGCAACTGTTTTTGGTGAAGAATTACCGGTAAGGTAATTATCAATGATAAAAGAAATAGTAATAAGCCAGGCAGCGGTTATCAGTAAATAACTGTTCCTGATAACAAATTGTTTTAATGATTTTTTATTCTGCAAAGTGAAATTTTATATACTGTTTCCGGAGTGGGATAAGCCATATTTACTTACGACCGTTTTATTGTGTTCCAGATAGCGTCCATCTCGTCCAGGCTCATATCATTCAACTGTTTTCCTGTAGCTAAAGCGGTATCTTCCATTTTGGTAAACCGGTCAATAAATTTTTTGTTTGTTCGTTCCAGAGCATTTTCGGCATCTACCTGCAAAAACCTTGCAAAGTTTATCAAAGAGAAATAAACATCTCCTAATTCATCTTCAATGTTTTGTTGATTGCCCGAAGCGATTGCTTCAAAAAGCTCGGCTTTTTCTTCTTCCACCTTTTCCCAAACCTGTTCCTTATTTTCCCACTCAAAACCAACCTGCTTTGCTTTCTCCTGCAACCGCATGGCTTTTATAGTAGCGGGTAAAGATTTTGGCACACCACTTAGTACCGATTTTTTGCCTTCTTTTATCTTCAGCTTTTCCCAATTTCTTTTTACATCATCTTCATCTGCAACCACTACATCACCATAAATATGCGGGTGCCGGAAAATAAGCTTCTCACATACACCATTGATTACTTCATCCAGGGAGAATTGATTTTGTTCAGCTCCAATTTTGGCATAAAAAACAATGTGCAATAAAATATCCCCTAATTCCTCTTTAATACCTTTCCAGTCTCCTTCTGTAATGGCATCGGTTAATTCGTAGGTTTCCTCGATGGTCAACTGCCGGAGGGTTCCAATGGTCTGTTTCTTATCCCACGGACATTTTTCCCTTAGTTCATTCATTATTTTTACCAACCGTAAAAAGGAATCGGCATTTGATGTTTGCATATTTTTAAATTAAATTTTCATGAGAGAGAACGTGATAAAAACCATAAATAAAAAAAATAACAGAAAAACGGACAAGAAATTTAGCAATATAAACTTAACAATAGTTTTTGCTCTGCTTTGCTGATAAAAATTACGCATTGCCTTATACAGGTAAAAAAATATGCCTAAACGCAGCAGCCCTTCAAAAAAGCCGATCCACTCCCAATGCATCGCTTCCTTCATTTTCCCCAAACTTAAAATCAATAGCAAGGCTATAAAAACAAATATATAAAAATGGATACTGAAAATGCCATGGCTTACGTAATAGTATTCCTTTTGTCTTCTGTACAAAAACTTTAACAACAGTGCAAAGAAGGGCAAAGAAACAAAGAGCATCTGCGGAAGGCTGTGAACGAAAACAGAAGACAAGGTTGTTAAGGCATCTTTCCCGCTATTATGGTATTTTTCATTTATTTCTATTTCCTTATTTATTAATTTTCGCTCCAGCCAGTTGTGCTTCTTTACACCGGTTGCCAGCAGGGAATCGTATTGCTTTTTGGAGCTATATTTCCGGGAAGTAAAATGAAAACCTTCCGTGTTTTTCAGGCTGTCTAAAAAAGGTTCCAAAGCTTCCGGCGGTACAGGCCTGCCAAGATTAATCCGGCTGATATACGCTTTTAAACTGTCCGGTTTTAATGACCGAATTTCCTCAATCGTTTTCCCTTCAATCGTGATGGAACTGTCGATGCTTTTTTCATTTATATGAAAAACGGCAAAAAAGAAAAGAAAAAAAATGGCTGAGGCAAATACATACATCCGGATGGGATTCAAATAACTTGCCCTTCTGCCGAGCATATACTCCCTGGGCAAAAGTCCCGGCTTTTTTATCAACAACGCGGTAGTACCAAAAAACTTTCCGTCGAAGTGAGTGATATCATTAAAAAAATGGGTAACCAAATGCCATGCTGATTCTTTTGGCTCAATATTCTCCTGCCCGCAAATGTGACAAAACTGGCCAGCCAGTTGGGCATTGCAGTTTAAACAGATTTTTTCGCTCCGCTCTTTTAGATGACTCACTTATATAGAATTTTGTTAAAAATAATGAAGATAAATGGCAACTACACTTCTGGCTTCAATTAAGCAAGTAAAATTTCGTTATATAGTACGAAGGCCTTTAATGGTTGTAAAACAGATTTATTCTTTTAGTCCAATTTAACGGATCACATTTAAATATTCCACAGCACTACCTTATTTTTACTGATGAAAACTACATACATGCAAAATCCAATAATATTTACAACGCTCTTTTCTCTTATAATTATTACCGGCACCACGCAGGCACAGTATTATTACAAGGACATATTAAGTAATAAACAGGTATTGGTTGAAAGGGTAGTATTGAAAGAACAAAAAATAAGGAATATACTGGTTCATAGTTTTGAAGGCAACCGTGACCCAAGCCCTGGCTTTTATTGCGAGAAAAAGATTAGTAAGGATTATCGGCGGGTAGAAACCTATACCAAATCGAATATCACCGGTAAAGCATTGCTTACTGCCTTTTACAACAACAACGACCAGTTGATACAAACAACAGACAGTTCAGAACTATCCGTAACTACTTCCCGCTTTTATTATGATGACAAGGGAAATATTACCAGTATTGTTTCCAATTCCCATTCGAATGATGATGATTTTAGTACCAGGCTATTGGAGGAACATCAATACAACTATGATGAAAAAGGCAGACCGGCAAAGATGTTGCGTATCCGAAACCAGCAGGATTCATCCCGGGTAATTTTTACTGCGGATGAAAAAGGGAATATCATTGATGAAAAAGATATGGGTAAAAACGGCAAACACTACTACTATTATTACAACGATAAAAACAGGCTGACGGATATTGTGAAGTTTAATGTTGTAAAAAATAAATTACAACCTGATTTTGTGTTTGAATACAATAGCGCCGGCCAGGTAACTCAAATGGTAACGGTAGAAGAAGGAGTGAATAATGACTATAATACATGGAGGTATGTGTATAATGATGGCCTTCGAATAATTGAAAAATGCTTTTCAAAAGAAAATATATTATTAGGATATTTTGAGTACGAGTATAATTAATATCCTTTCTCTGCACAGATATGAGTTATTCAATTTGCACATTTCCCCTTGTTCACGGGAAATAAAGTTTCAATTAATTGTAATCTTTATCAAACTCTTTGGGGCTGCGGGGGGCAAAGAGAATCCCCCGAAAAATTCGGGGGATTTTTATGATGAATTGGCCGGTACTTTCCTTTTATTTAATTCTCTTTGCTTCGCTTTCCAAACCTGTTTTCCTGTCTCTTGAATTTTTAATCTGGTTGCTGCCAAAGCGCCAGTTAAAATTAATACGGAACGTCCGGCTTTCCCATGAGCCACTGCCCTTGATGTATGAACCACCAAAATCAGAAACAGCGGACCATGGACTGGTTTTAAATATATCTGTTGCAGCTATTTTGATAGTGGCCTTCTTTTGCAGGATTGACTTTTGAAAACCAACATCCAGGCCGCCCTGCGATTTTGTTCTCCAGGTAGCTCCCCAAACACTTGGCCCGTTGAAATAACCGCTTAACTCAGCGGTATAATCGTGCCCCAGCGTAAAACTATGTTGCATATAGGCCCCGTAAGATGGAATATTTATACTTAATGCTTTATTGCCAATTGCGCCATCAAACAACTGGTAATTGTACCAGATATTGGCATATCCGTTCCACCATTTTTTTATTGGAAGCGGAGAACCTATATTGAAGTTGATGATCTGTTGCGTAGCCAGGTTTTGTTGTTGTACATAAGTTGCATTGCCAGTTGTATCTGTAACCTGTGTTGCATAGTCTTTTACGTGGCTATACCCTACGGTGGTATTTATCATCCCTAAAAGTGTGTGAGTCAGTTCAACACTATTGGTATATTGCGGACGAAGAAATGCATTCCCCTTTTCGTAGGTTAACTCATCCAGCTTATTTTCAAATGGATTCAAATCCTGGTATGTTGGCCTGTCAATCCTCCTGCTAAAAGTCAGGTTGAATGCATGATTTTTATTTACATTCCAGGTAAGTGCTGCACTTGGAAAGAAATCGAGATAGTCTCTATTAACCCGGTTGTCAGCCTGTTCCGTACCGTCAGCCCTTGTTAAAGTACCATCGCTGTTTGTTTGCTCAGCCCGCACACCAGCCTGCAGGCTCCATTTTGTATTAAGCTGGCGCTGGTAATTCACATAAGCTGCATTTACATTTTCTTTGTAGGAAAAACTATTGCTACGCTCCAGTATTTTTACAGGCACTCCACTTGCATTATCATTAAAAAAGTCAAAGGTATTTTTAGTGGTAACGAAAGATGTTTTAGCTCCATATCCAATTTTTCCCTTACCTAATTTTTGCTCCACATCTAACTTAGCGGTGTAAATATCAATATCAGTTGGTGTGAAGTTCCTGTTGATGATGCTATACAACAAATTGTTGTTGCCGCCATAATAATTATTGGGCTGGTAACTGCGGCCTGTGCCACGAAATAATCCATAGTCGCCATCAAAATTTATTTCACGGCCACTCGTATCAGCATACCGGTAGTTAACATTAAAGTTAGCATTTGTCCGGTTGCCGGGCACCTTATTCAAAGCCTCCAAGGTTTTTATAAATTCGCCGGCAGGCTGGTAAGTGATGGGAGTTTTACTCACACTTGTAAATTCCGATTCACCAAAATTAGTAGTAGCCATTATACCAATAGTACTTTTGCTATTGATAAAGTAATCGGCTCCTGCTTTTATATTGACGCTTTTGTTGCTGTTGGTATTGATGCTTTTTTGATTGTAGAGTGTATCTTTCTGTATACGATACAGCTTCAAAATGTTTTGATAATCCCCAACATTTACGCCTACATTGCTGAACAGGTTTACTTTTTTATCTCTGTAATTCAGGTTTACAGAACCATTACCTTTTGGCGTAACCCCCTGAACAAAACCAAGGCTCGCACTTCCGTTGGTGCCAAATTTTTTATTCTTCTTCAGTCGGATATTTACAATACCTGCATTGCCACTGGCATCATATTTGGCGCTTGGATTACTGATCATTTCAATGGCTTCAATATCATTGCTGTTGATACTTTTCAAATACGCAGCCAGGTCCTTTGTATCCAGTTGCATCATCTTGCCGTCCACGTAAACGCGTACCCCGGTTTTACCTTTCATGCTGATATTGTCATTGTTATCAACCTGTATGCCCGGACTTTTTTGCAATAACTCCAACGCATTGCTCCCGGTTGCATTAATACTCGCCTCTACATTAAAAATGGTTTTATCCGCTCTTACTTCAATCAATGGCTTTTTAGAAGTAATGGTTACTCCCTCCAATTTAGAAACAACCGGCGAAAGTGTGACCGTTTTGGCAGTAACGGTTTCACCATCACTCACCGAAAAAACGGCAGAGTAATTATTTTCAAAACCTGCCAGGGAATAAGACAGTAAATAATTACCGCTTTTTGAAACGGCAATATCAAATTTTCCTCCTGCATCACTGATGGCCGCTTTTACCAGGCTGCTATCTGTGGCCCTAAGCAGTGAAACCGTTGCCGCCGCAAGTGCTTTGTTGCTGTTATCGGTAACATTACCCTTTACGCTCCCTTTCGACTGAGCCATTGATTCTGTAGTCAGTAACAGCAGCATTGACATTGCTACGATTGTAAAAATTTTCATTATAATTATTTTTTAATTTCGGTTTAAGACGCAAAGCAATTAAAAAATGTTACAGCAAAAAGGTGCATATTGGATGAATTGTCATTTTAGTAAGATGAATGGGATATGGGCTCACATGAATATGTGATGGACGCGGGAAATCGATGATGAGTGAAATCTGATTTTTTGATGTCTGATTTTTTCATGTCTGATTTCCTTATCACTTATAAAGTATTCATTTTTTAATTTATCCCATTATTTTATGACTAAATATCTATTCCTGATTTTTTATTGACCAGCCGAAGCTTTTATCTTGAGTAATGTTGTACTACTCTAAAAACAAATGTTTGATGTCTGATTTTTTGATGTCTGATCTGATAGCTATCGGAATTTTGATGTCTGATTTTTTTCTAATTAAAGATGTATTCATTTTTCGGTATCTCATTGCCTGTTGTTAAAATAATACCACATTTCTTTATAGACCGGATTATGGAAGCAGGTAAGGCGGCTCCGTTAGCTAAACAAAAAACTTTTCCATCCTAAGGAAATCAGACATCAGGAAATCAGACATCAGACATCAGACATAACCCTTAACTTTATCTTCATGATTACAGGAAAACGAATTGCAACTCTTTTGCTTATATTTTTTTTACCGGCTTATCTCCATGCACAACAATTTGGTGGCAACCTGCCATCTATAAAATGGAAACAGATCAGCAATGCCCACACCAGGGTAATCTTTCCCGCAGGATTGGACAGCCAGGCAAACCGGATCAATAGCATCAACGGGCTGTTAGGACAAAAAACCGCTTATACCCTTGGTGGCAAACAGCGAAAATGGAATATTGTTTTACTCAACCAAACCACCATACCCAATGCATACGTCCGAATGGCACCCATCATGAGTGAGTTGTATATGACGCCTGGTCAAAACAATTTTAATACGGGAAGCCTGCGCTGGGATGACAACCTGATCATTCATGAAAACAGGCATATCCAGCAGTTGAGCAATTTCAACAGCGGCCTTACCAAAGTGTTTTCATTTTTACTTGGGCAGGAAGGGCAATTGCTGGCAAACGGAATAACTATACCCGATTATTTTTTTGAAGGCGATGCCGTATGGCAGGAAACCCTGGTAAGTGCGCAGGGCCGTGGAAGAATGCCGTCATTTTACAATGGAATGAAATCTTTATGGCTGGGCGATAAAAAATATTCATGGATGAAATTGCGCAGCGGATCGCTCAGAGATTATACGCCCAACCATTATGAATTAGGTTACCAGTTGGTGGCCTATGGCTATGAAAAATATGGGGAGGATTTCTGGAGAAAAGTTACCGGTGATGCAGTTCGGTTTAAAGGGCTATTCTTTGCTTTTAATAAAGCCATTGAAAAACATTCAGGAAAAACCTATACACAGTTCAGGGAAGATGCCATGCAATATTTTAAGGAACGCTCCATGCCTGCAACAGAAACAAGTACGCCCCCGATCAATTTAATTACGGATGCTAAAAAGAATAATGTAGTGGATTATCTTTTCCCTTACTACGTGAGCAATGATACCATTGTGGTAACAAAGCAATCTTACAAAGAGAACAATTCATTTTACCTCCTGGTAAACGGAACAGAACAAAAGATAAGGGTAAAAGACAATGTAATTGACGATTATTATTCCTACAAAAACGGGAAGATTGTATATGCCGCTTACCAGTTGGATCCACGTTGGGACAACAGGAATTACAGCGTGATCCAGGTTCTGGATATTTATACAAAACAACAAAAGCAACTGACTTTCCGGTCAAAATACTTTTCGCCGGATATCAATGCAGACGGCACCGAAGTACTGGCAGTATATGTAAATACCAATGGTACCAACTTCCTGCAACGCATCAATGCCATTACCGGTGAAATAAAAATGGAAATACCCAATCCGCATAATTACTTTTTTACCCAATCAAAATACATTGATAACAATACAGCGGTAGCTGCGGTAAGAAACCCCGAAGGACAGATGTGCCTCTTAAAAGTAAATCTAAAAAATGGCGAAACAGAAAACCTGGTTCCTTTTTCTTTCAACGTGGTAGGCTACCCATTTGTAAAAGGCGACACCATTTACTTTAGCGGCATGAATGCAAATGCGGACAAACTTTTTGCCGTGCGGTTGAGTGATAAAAAAATATTTCAATTAACCAATAATACCAATGGTATCTACCAGCCTGCAGTAAATTCAAGAGGTGAAATATTGTTTAGTGCCTTTACTGCCGGTGGATATATGCTGGGTAAAACAAGTATCAATGAAACCCCCTGGCAGCAAATACCGGCCGAAAATTTTACCACCACTCCCAGGCCATACACCACAGCTTTACTAAACCAAAAAGGGACAGGCATATTGAATACCATTCAGGATACCATCAATGATGTAGCCAATTATAAGAAAGGTTTTCACCTTTTTAATTTTCATAGCTGGCGGCCCGAGGTAAACGATCCTGAATACAGTTACAATCTTTACAGCAATAATGTACTCAGTAGTTTTAATACTACTGCAAGGTATACTTATAACCGCTCCGACCAAACCAGTACCGTTGGCTTATCCGAAACATTTGCTGGTTGGTTTCCATTATTGAGCCTGGGTACAGAGTATACATTTAACAGGAGTTATGTTGATACCGCACTTCGCAGATCAGTACCATTCAGTACCGCAAAATTAAATGCAGGTATATCCATTCCGCTAAGTTTTGTTGGTGGCCGTACCAGAAAATTTCTAAATTTTGGTGGTGGTTACAATATTGAGCAGATAGTATTGTACAGGGGAATCAGCAAAAATATATTTAATAACAGGGCGATAAAATACATGAATTCATTTGTAACATTCAGTAATTCAAATCGCCAGGCCAGGCAACATATCAATCCACGCTGGGCGCAAAGCGTCTCCCTTTCTTACAGGAATTCGTTTACGATTTTTGATAGCTATAAACTGGTTGGTAACAGTGCATTTTATTTCCCCGGTTTATTTACCAATCATAGCCTGGTTGTCAATGCCTCTTATCAAAAAAGGGATACCATCATTAACCTGTTCAGCAACAATTTCTCCTATTCCAGGGGATATGAAGCGTTGAGTACCCGGCAAATGTATAAGTGGGGAGTCAATTATCATTTCCCATTATTTTATCCCGACTGGGGATTTGGCAATTTGATTTTTTTTCAGCGCATAAGGGCAAACGCTTTTTATGATCATACCGTAGCCCGTGCAAGGGTAAACCGGGTACTCACCGATGTTAAAAATCGCAGCACCGGCGCCGAAATATATTTTGACGCCAAGGTATGGAATGCTTTGCCGGTAAGCTTTGGCTTTCGGTTCTCTCACCTGCTCGACAGGGACCTGCTCAACCCCGGCTTACGAAACCTGTGGGAATTTATTGTACCAATAGGGTTGATACCTGATTAGGCGATGGAAACATTTACTGTTTGGTGTTTATTGTTTTCCGTTTTTGCAGTTCGATAAATTGTGCTTTTTTATTTAAAGTAAGCCCGGAAGAATATCCTGTTATACGGAGACCGTCAGACCGGACAATAGAGCCTTACGCAGTTCCCTAACTTATCACCGCCCCGCTGGCTTCAACAAAAAAGTATGTTGTCCTAAGTGATAGCTCAGGTGGTTCGTTCTGTTGATGATGATATTTAATTTGTTTCGGTTTGGTTCCTTCGCAAAGTCTTCTGTGGATTTCAATTGATGCTTTGCAAACCATTCATCCGGTTGTAGTTGATTGATATGTTGTGAAAGTCTTGAATTGATTTCATCCTGGTTTTTTCTTAGTTCATCAACAGAAGGCATTTCCTGGCCCGGTTGATCGGGGTTGAAAATAAAAACATTATCCAGTTGCGGGTTAGCTTCTGGCCAAATCCAAGAATGGGTAGCATTCCATCACTTACCGCTACCAGGTGACCGGCCAGGTAAATACCCCTCTTTCTACCGGGCGCTACCTCGGCCATCAATTGTTCGGTGGTGAGTTGATCCAGTAATTTATTAAATCTTGCATTGTGGCTGTTCCAGGAGTCCAACACCATTCTAATAAATAGCT
>JBBQTL010000198.1:0-10725 GCA_038213285.1 Chitinophagales bacterium | reverse complement strand
GGGACCAAATGGTTAAAAAGACCATCCGGCAAAATGAATTGGCAGATGTAGTTCATTTATTTTCGAATCCCACAGCATACTCCACTATTGAACCTGATAAATGGACCTGCGGATCAAGGGGTGGATATGAAGTATTTTGTTTTCAGAAACCATCCGCCAGTTTTATTTGGGAAGGCGTATTGACGGTGGAAGGAATGGGGAAGCTGGGGCTGGTTACGGATATTGATCAAAAAGGAAATGGCTATTTTATTTCATTGGATGTTTCGAATGGTTTGATGGAAATAAGGGCATGGGGATTTAACCCCTTAGATAACCGTCAGAATTTTATTTTTAATAATCTGCAGCACGGTACATTTACTGTTAATGAAAACAAATCGTTCCGGTTCAGGCTCATCCGTTATGGAAACTATATTGAATTATCAATTGATGGTGCAGTAAAGCTTACATTGATTGATTACACATACAGTGGCTCCGGCATTGGATTGTTTTCCGCTTCATCCGTGCTATCATTACAAGAGGTAATTGTAAAAGTGTTACCTGATCCGGAAGAAGAATATGCCAGCCAGGAAGAGCAAAAATTACCAGGATAAAAATAAAGTGCTACCCGGTTAACAACAGACTGACAAATGAATGCGCACTGTGTTTGTTTTGTTACCGGCAACCAAAGTGGTAAAAGACACCAACCACAACCCAGCCTCGGTCGTTGTCCCCACCGTTTGAAAACGGACCCGACATCCGATTGCTATCGGATTTTAAATGCACCCTATAGATTTAAGTTAATAAATCATCAGTATAGATTTAAAATTTTCCCTGATTTTTTAATTGGTTTTTAATGTGGTTTTAATGTTGCCTTTACCCCATATTATCATCTTTGAAATAAAGTGAAGTGTACTACCCTTTTAATAATTCCGGCACCGGCTGATGCAGCATAGCATTGCTTAGATATCTGTCATCTGTGCAACCCACCGGCGTTCTTGTTTTATTTTGTGCTTCCACCATTTGTATTTCAGAAAGCCCTGTACTGACTGTGATGATTTTTTATTTTATATACAACGTTGATGGCAGTGATTTATACTCAGCACATCATATATATTATCTAAAAATGGAACTTCCCTTCTACATGCGAATTTTTCATTGCCTGTTAAAGGTGGCGGATTAATTGCTGTACTATTTTGGTTTCAATTCCGCAACCCCGTGTATTTTTGGAGTTGAATAGAAAAAACGGTTATGTTGTTAAGATTGGAATAAACCAAAAAAATAAAATATCAATCATCCGGAGTTGCTACCCCGGTTCATTAAACTTCATTTATGGAAGAAATAAAGATTTTATTAATAGAAGATGAAAAGAAAATTGCTGACACCCTATCCAAAGGATTAAAAGAACTGGATTACCTGGTAGCTACAGCATACGATGGTAAGATTGGGTTACGGCTATTTGAATCAGGCACTTTTAACCTCATCATTACTGACATCAATATGCCAGGGATCAACGGCTATGATTTGTGCAAAACCATCCGAAGTCGTAATCAGCATATACCCATTATTATGTTGACGGCTTTAAGTACAACGGATGACAAGATTGAAGGCTTTGATTCAGGGGCCGATGACTATCTCGTAAAACCTTTTGAGTTTAAAGAACTGCTTGTGAGAATAAGGGCATTGTTAAAACGTACAGTGAATCAGCAGTTACCCACCGGAAATATATTAACGGTAGCGAACCTTGAAATGAATATTGACAGTAAGGAAGTAACCAGGGATAGTAAGCCAATTAGTTTAACCGCCAAGGAATTTCAACTCCTGGAATACTTTATGCGCAACCGCAACCGGGTTGTATCAAGAGCCGACATTGCGGAAAAAGTATGGGATCTTGATTTTGATACAAAGACAAATGTGATTGATGTATATGTAAATTTTTTAAGAAATAAAATTGACAGGGACTTTGAACCAAAGCTGATTCATACTCAGGTGGGCATGGGATATATGTTAAAAGAGAAATAACCTGTGTGAATGTTGAACCATTATTGCCGGATCGTTCATTAATGTCCACTGACGTATGAAACCATTTCATTGCCATTAAGAAATTACCCGGTATGAGTATAAAAAATAAAATAGTGCTGTTATTTGTAGCGTTGGTAACGCTTATTGTCACTATCGGTAGTGTATTTGTTTACTTTTTTAATTTAAAGGAACAGCAGAATAATTTCAGGACAAAATTAAAAAACCGTGCGCTGATTACAGCAAAAGTATATGACGGCATAAGAGACAGTAATTACACTGTGTTACGAAGACTGAATACGGCAACAGTAGCCTCGTTATACAACAAAAGCATTACCATCGCGGGATATAACAAAGTGCATTACTACCTGTTTTCAGATAATCCCGGCGATTCATTGTACCTGGGCGAAGACATTATCGAAAAGGCAAACACTGAGGAGGTATATTTTTTTACGATTAAAAATAAAAAAGCCGTAGCCGTACATTATAATGACAATAACAGCAATTTTATTATAGCGGTGGCTGCTTCAGATTTAGATGGCCAGGTGTACCTTCAGCAGGCAAAGAAGACACTCCTTTTTGCACTGGTAATGGCCGCAGGGCTATCTCTACTTGCTGGGCTTGTATTTGCAAGGAGCTTAATCCGGCCTATTAAAAGTATAACCAGCGAAGTAAATTTAATCACTTCTAATAATCTCTCCCAACGAATAAAAATAAAAAATGCCAAAGATGAACTAACCATACTGGCAGAAACATTTAACCAGTTGCTGGATCGTTTAGAAGATTCCTTTACCACCCAACGCCGGTTTATTTCCAATGCCTCCCACGAATTATCAACACCACTCACCTCCATATCAAGCCAGGTGGAAGTAGCCATGCAAAAAAACAGGACACCTGACGAATACAGGGAAGTATTGCAAAGTGTATGCGAAGATGTAAAAGAACTGCAGCAGCTTACACACAGCCTGCTTGATATTGCAAAAACCGGCTCACAGGGCAGCATAGATTTAACCGAAGTAAGACTGGATGAAGTGTTGCTTAAAGTGGTATCAGATGTACAAAAACAAAATACGGGATTTAAGGCCACACTCAATTTTGAAGTATTGCCTGAAAATGAAAAGCTGCTTTGTATATTTGGAAATGCCAACCTTCTTTATATTGCTTTTAAAAACATTATTGAAAACGGCTGCAAATATGCAGATGATCACCAATCAATTATCAGTGCGGTATTTGATAGATCAACGATTATTATTAAAGTAGCAAATAACGGCGACGTAATTGCAGAATCTGATATACAGAATATCTTTCAGCCTTTCTTTCGTACCCAATCTGCACAAAACAAACCTGGTTTTGGTTTGGGGCTTACGTTAACAAAACGCATTCTTGCGCTTCACAAAGGATCGATTGATGTTGAATCACACCCGGAGAAAGGTACCATTTTCATAATCCAGCTAACCAATGTTTTATCTATGTCTTAGCATGTCGAAATTCCGGATTCATGATTTTATACATTGCTGTTAGTATTCAATTTATAAAAACAGGCTTATCCGGCTAACAACAAAAAAGGCGATTTGCAGTTTTTATTTTACTGGAAGTGGCATTATTTTATTTTTCACTATTGCTGATTGAACTGGTATTTAAATAACACCGCATCATTCAATCACCTGTTCCATTCTATTGATGTACCGCTGCCCCGAGTTTGTTTCGGACAGGCTGCGTATCAGCTTTTTGATTGGTTACAAACAGCGTTTGTGTAGGGAATGCAAATTCAATTCCTTCTTTTTCAAATTGCTCAAAAATATTCATACAGATATCCTGGTGCGTATTCATATACAACAAATAATCCGCTGACTCCAAAAAATAAACGATCTCATAATTGATACTGAAATCCCCAAAAGATTTGAGATGAGTACGGTCAAATGTTGCATCCGGTTGTTGCAGAATAATATCTTCTATCATTGCAGGAATACGCCGAAGGTTAGTTGATGGGGTATAATACACCACGCCAATGTTGAATACAATTCGCCTGCGTTGGAGTCGCTTAAAATTGTGAATGACTGACTTTACCATTTCCGCATTAGGCATTATCAACTGCTGCCCTTCAAGGCTTCTCACATGAGATGTCTTTATACCTATTTTTTCCACTACGCCGCTATTGCCATCCACTACAATAAAATCGCCGATCTCAAAAGGTTTATCAAAAAATATAACGAAATAACTAAACAGGTCGCCGAGTATATTTTGAGCGGCTAAAGCAATGGCAATACCGCCTACTCCCAGGCCGGCAATAATGGTAGTAACATCATAACCAAGATTATCTGCCAGCATCACCATACCCATACCCCAAATAAAAACCTTCACCAGCAGCAGCATACTACTTACCTGTTTCACTCTTTCTACCGGCTCATTTTTTTGCCGCATATATCCCACCACAGATTGATGAATAAAGAAATTGATTAAGCGTACCGCAAAATAAGTAGTGATAAACATAAAGGCCGCAGCAATTATTTTCTCCGCTTTGGGTGCCAGCACCAGTTGTTTGATGATATTGTAGTTGATCAGCAGGTATACGTATGGTATTACAAACCGCTCCACAATGTCAACCAGCAAATCATCGAGGTTGGTATTGCTTCGGGTGGTTAAATTTTTCAATACAACCAGCAATTTCCGTTTTATTAATTTTAACACAATCCATGTTACAAGTATGCTAATAGCAGCTATGCTGTAGTCCATTACAGTATTTCCAAAAAAGACATAGTCAAAAATCTCCCTCATAAAATTACTTTTCCATAAATAAATAATGAGGCAAAGTTATTTGGTGAATATTAATGGATGATTAAAACAGGATTAAATACTACTTATATACTTTTAAAATTAACCGAAGCCAAATTTTTAATGCATTGGCGAATCAACGGCAGATTGCCCGGGCAGTACTATTTGTAATCTTTTTAATTAGATTTTAATAAGCGCTTAATCTGGTTTTTATATGCGGCAGTTAGTATTGCATTATTAAATCATCAACATGCAAAAGTTATTTAATAAAATACTGGTACCGGTTGATTTTTCATCTAAGTCAAAAAGTGCTATTGAAAAAGCCGTTGAAATATCTACCCGACACAATTGTAGTATTTACCTGCTGCATGTAGTAACCACTTCGCCTTTCGAATTAATTTCAATAGGTGAGAGCCCCGTTGGTACTCCTTACAATATCATTGACAAAAATTTGCAACTTGAATTTCAGTTGGAAAAGCATGCTGAATATGCAAAACGCCTGGCCGGCCATTCAGTTAAAATCGGGTTTGGTGTTACCGAAGGCACCTGGAACAAAACAATTATTGATTTGGTTAATGAACAAAATTTTGACCTGGTTCTGGTTGGCCAAAAGAAGAAAATAATGGGTAACAGAAACATGCTGATAAATCCGGATAAAATTGCAGTAAATACGAATGTCCCGGTAATTACAGTACCTGCCAACCGGAAGATAGCCAGCTTATACTCCATTGTAATCCCGATCACTGATTTTTTACCCGTCAGGAAATTAATGTATGGCATTTACATCGCTGCCGGTAATAATACATCTATAAAACTGTTAGGCATAGAAAACGAACAAACAAAAGAGAGCGTACAATATTATATGGCAAAGGCGTACAGGTTAATACGTGACAATTGTAACGTAAAAGTTGAACTGGAAACAATGTTTTGCGATAATGTAGCAGACGCCGTGAATAAATATTCCACATTAAAATCCGGGGACATGGTTATACTCCATCCAGGTGCCCA
Source organism: Chitinophagales bacterium (assembly GCA_038213285.1). GTDB lineage: Bacteria > Bacteroidota > Bacteroidia > Chitinophagales > Chitinophagaceae > Ferruginibacter. The sequence goes on along the minus strand of JBBQTL010000198.1, from coordinate 4,950 downwards.
AACTAGCATGCCAGGCTTCTTTACATCCCTGGTATATAGTATTATCCGGAAATACGCCATGCCACCTATACTTACTGTAACCCATGGTTAAACTAATTATCTAAATGAACCAAATTAATTAATGACATGAAAAAAATTATCGTTCTAACACTGGCAGCATTCACATTTGCAACAGGCAAATCTCAGACCATTGATGAAGCAAAAAGGCATATTTACTATGAACGGTACGAGACAGCAAAGGATATTTTACAATCCCTGGTTGCAAAAGGCAATGCCTCACCCGATACCTGGTATTGGCTTGGTGAAATTTACCTGAAACAAAAATATACCGATTCAGCCTGGTCTGTTGTGGAAGGCAAGCCGGAGCAATTTCTTAATCAAAAGATATCTAAAAAAGAAAGCCCCCTCGTTTATATCGGATGGGCTCATATTTTACTTGACTCAGGCATGATAAATGAAGCCAGGAAGCAAATGGAAGAAGTATTATCAGCAGGGAAATACAAAGATCCGGTTGCATTGTGGGCGGTAGCCAGGGCCAATATCGACAGTAAAAACGGTGACAGCTTATGGGCAGTAGAACTGCTACAAAAAGCAGTAAAACGAGACAAAAAAAACGAAGTGATTTATGCAGCTTTGGGAGATGCATACAGACGACTAATTGATGGGTCAAATGCCATTATAAATTATGATAAAGCGCTTAAAATAAACCCGGCTTTTGCAGAAGCCATGTTTAAAAAAGGGCGTATCTATAAAAGCCAGAACAACCCGGAAATTTATGTAGACAGGTTTACAAAAGCCTTGGTTGCAGACTCTGCCTATACACCGGCTTTGTATGAACTTTACTATTACCATTATTTCAGGGATGTGGTAAAAGCAGACCAGTTCCTAAAAGCGTATATCCGAAATGCGGACCCATCTCCCGAACATGCATACATGCTTACCGACCTGCACTATGTTTCAAAAAAATGGGATGATGCTATTACAGGAGCAAAAAACATATTAGAAAGACAAAAGGCAAAGGCGGAGCCACGATTATACAAACTGATTGCCTATAGCAATGCGGCCCTGGGCGATTCATCGGCAGCCTTAGAATATATGAATGAATACTTCGAAAAGCAGAACGATTCAGCATGGGTGGCAAAAGATTTTGAAATGAAAGCAAAACTGCTTGAAAAGTTAAACCCGGATAAATCGGCAGCTATTGAATGGTATAAGAAAGCCCTGGCAAAAGAGCAGGACAAAAAAGAATCACTGAATTACATGGTAAGCGTAGCCGATTTACAAAACGACCTGGGGAACCGGGAAAGAGAGGCTGTATGGAGAGAAAGAATTTACGAGGTAAAGGATCAACCTACCAATCTTGATATATATAAATGGGGCATGGCTTTGTATTCGGATAAAGACTATGTGAAGGCAGACAGCGTATTTGGTATTTACGAAGAAAAATATCCCGAACAGATTCATGGATATTTGTGGAGGGCCAGGAGTAATGCGTTGATAGATACTACAATGGAAATGGGGCTTGCAGTTCCTCATTATAAAAAGTTAATTGGGTTAATTTCGAACGATACTGCGAAAAACAAACAATTACTGGTAAGGGCTTATGAATACCTGGGTGCATACGAAGCCAATACTACAAAAGATTTTACCGCTTCACTGGAATACTATGAAAAAATACTGGAACTTGACCCCGATAATAGTGACGCAAAGAAATACAGCGAAATTTTAAAGAATTGGATTGAAGAAGGTAAAGGCAAAACAGATGCGTCCGGTGACTCTAAGTAGTACGATTATTGGTGTAGAAGATACCTGACTAAATTGATAATAGATGAAAAATATCATTATTGCATTTTTGCTGTTTCCAATATGTTCATTTAACAATGCAGGAAACACTGATGCCAATGCAATTGAAGGTAAATGGATGAGCCTGGAAAATAACCTTGAGGTGGAGGTATTTAAATCCGGCAGGGAGTATAAAGCCATCGTGATTTGGTTTGACGATAGCGATGATAAAAGCCAGCCCATGAATCAGCGATGTGATACCAAAAACCCCAGTAAAGTATTACGCACCAGGAAGATTATTGGTATGGAAATAATGCATGGTTTAGTATTTGACGCAGACGACGAAGAATGGAAGGATGGAACAATTTATGATTCCAGAACGGGTAAGAACTGGAATGTAAAAGCCTGGATAAATACCCAAGGGATTTTGAAAGTAAGAGGATACTGGCACTTCGAAATATTTGGAAAAACCAGGGGGCTTCGACGGGTATAACAATGAATCTTTTTAATAAATTCCGCTGCCTCGTGCTTTAAGCAAATGACAATTGGCATAGAAGGCACAGAAGTACAGAAAAGAAATGACAATTGTTTTTAACCAAAATACCAATACTACCCCGGGATCGGTCTGCGGCAAGTATCCTCACCAAACAAAATCATGGTGATTGACAATACATTCCAAATTTTACCGGGTGTAATGAATGCAATCATTTGAACTAAGTAAAAAACGGGAAACGGGCAATACAGTTAATCAAGACATTACTTTAACCCGCCATTTTTCCCGCTCCCAGATAAAATTGAAAATAACTACTATTGAAAAATCATTTTAATAGTAGTATGATGCAACCTTAATTTGAGCCAGCCTTCAATCTTTGCTCTCTCACTTTTCGGCAAATTTTTGGATAGTGATAATATTACGAGGAAAGATTGATTATTACCAGTGCTATCACTTAGTAAAAAGAACGGTTGTATAATTGCATTTTTTAGCGTGGGATACTGAACTTTTAATTCTTTATAAACCTGGGCACTTAGTTTTTGCTGATTGTGAATGCTGTCCAGTTGTAACTGCAACGCCTTTTGTTGAATTTCTTTCGCCACCAATGCCTGCGTTAATTGGTCAAGCTGGTCATTTGATGTATTATCCTTGCTATCTGACAGGTATGCAAAACCTTGCTTTATACTTAAAGAGGAATTTTTCAGGTCGTATTTTTTTAATTGATTTTCCAGGTGTTTAATTTGCTCCGGAAGTATTTCATTACCTCCAAATACCAGCGAAATTGTTCTGTTTTTAGCATCAATTTTTTTATTAAGTAAATAATCGTTGGTGAAATGGGCCTCATTGGTAACGAAATCATTGGCAATTTTTGTAAACCGGTTTTGTTGTACCATATCGTAGCCAAAATAGATACTTGGTAGTAAGGTTGTTAACACTACACCCCAAACAATCCTGTTAGCCACTTTTTCAGCCCTTTCATTTTGCAGGTGTTTAAAAGGGAAATGCTGCAACCTTACAAAAACAAAGGTAGCCAATGCAATAAAAACGGTATTGATGATAAAAAGATAAAATGCACCAAAGAAGAAATGAAATTGCAATGTTGCCAGGCCATAACCTGCAGTACAAAGTGGTGGCATTAAAGCAGTAGCAATTGCAACGCCGGGAATTACATTTCCTTTTAGTCTGCTTGATGTAGCAACAATACCTGCAAACCCGCCAAACAAAGCGATCAGCACATCATAAATTGTAGGTGAAGTTCTTGCCAGAATTTCTGAGTGAGCATCACTTAAGGGAGATACCAGAAAGAAAATGGTAGAGGTAGTTAAAGCCACACCGGTTGCAACAAGATAGTTATTGATGGCTTTCCGAAGCAATGCAAGATCATTGATACCCATCCCAAGGCCAATACCCATAATTGGACCCATAAGTGGAGATATGAGCATTGCTCCAATGATCACTGCGGTGGAGTTTACATTTAATCCCAGTGACGCTACAAATATGGCAAAAATAAGTACCCACAAATTGGTGCCACGAAAGACCACCCCATTTTCGATACTAACTATCACAGACGGGAATTCTTCTATCTCGGTATGAAGCCTAAACTTATCAAAAAAATTATTCAAAATATGCTCTTTGGGATAATCAATTTTTGTTGTTAAAGATAGGGGATTAATTACCGGCAGGTGAAAATTACACCCACAAATATGATTAAAAAATGAACAAAAAAAACAGGCATTTCAGTGTATCATCCTGGGTATTTTGAGCCTGGCGGATTGAGGAATTTTATTAGTGGCATAAAAACAGTGACGATGGAAGGTAATATACTGCGCAAGGGATAAATTAGTGAGTTGGTATTTTGCTTCTTATTGATAAAATGTACAAGAGCCGACACTACTGGCTGCGATGCCGATAAAAACCGGCACAGGCTGCCACTGAAGTTTAATTGATCCCGATAGCTATCGCATTGGCGTCAAGCTAAGAATTGATATTTTTCATCGATACCCCTTTCTACACTACGTTTACCGATGGTAGCTTTATTAACTCATGCTGCGGAGAAAGAGAGGTGCTTTATATCTTTAATAAACATTTGTTCTTCCCTGTGTACCTGAGGCAGTCAGGCAGGCAAATCATCATCTTTTCTTTAAACATCAAAATTTTTAAAAACTAAGTCCACATTTAATCATGGGCAAATGGAGTCAAAAGTGAACTTGACGCCAATGCGATTGCTATCGGCACCTCTGCCTGGTTCATAAAAAAATTTATTCACTAATTTATTCCTTGTTCACTATATCAGCGTAAATCACTTTGTTATGGCAAGCCAAACCGGGGGTAAACGCTGGTTAAAGTAAATGTTAGGTTGCTTTGATACAGGAATGGAACGATATTATTTATAAACGAACAGAAACTTAATTTAAAAATTATGCTACTCTTTTATTTATCTAATTTGCTGTTTATAATTTTTCTACCCTACTACAGCCATAAACAATATGTGACTGAGATGGGCAACGCCATACAAGTTAAACATAACAAAACCCATTCAGCCTGGTAATTACACTATCCATTAAAACTAAAAATATCCCTAAGAAGCTGTTTAAAAATGATTAATTTGTTTACCATCATTAGTTTTTTATGGCATCGACATTGGCGACGCTCCGTTTAAGTTCAGTTTTTTATGG
>JBBQTL010000197.1:0-10764 GCA_038213285.1 Chitinophagales bacterium | reverse complement strand
CGCATGACTGGCTGCCCCAATGGATGTGCCAGGCCTTATGCGGCAGAAATTGGACTGGTAGGAACCGCACCAGGTAAGTACAACCTGCACCTGGGCGGCGATAATGAAGGAGAACGGTTAAATAAATTGTATAAAGAAAGTTTGGATGAAGCACAAATACTGACAGAATTGGATTCTTTATTTGGCTCCTTTCAAAAGGAACGGATTGCTACCGAATCATTTGGCGATTATACCTGGAGAAAGCAATTCGTAGGAGCAGAAAATATCTAGCCGGATTCTATCGCGATAAAAAAATAAAAAAAATATATCAATAGTCCACTAATTTAGTAGGGAATATATATCTTCGCAAGGATTTATAGTTTTAATGTGATTGAAGGAATACAATTTCCACAACAATTTATGAGTGATAAAATAATTTCAAAACAGGTAGGCAGCGAAATGGTTGCAATACAGCCCGACAGGAATCACCTGTTCCCTGTATTTCTGAAACTGGAAAATTTATCATTGCTGATAGTAGGGGGTGGATATGTGGGAATGGAAAAGTTGAGTGTTGTGTTACAAAACTCTCCTGAAGCCAGGATACGAATTGTAGCCACTCAAATAAGTGATGAGATTAAGCAACTGGTGGCTCATAAAAATAAGATCGAATTAATTGAACGCCCTTATCAGTCATCCGATATTGAAGCTGCCGATATTGTGATTGCAGCCGTAAATGACATTGCTGTAAGTGCACAGGTTAGCCAGGATGCCAAGGATAAAGGCAAACTGGTAAATGCCGCCGACAAGCCTGATCTATGCGATTTCTACCTTGGATCAATTGTACAAAAAGGCAGCCTTAAAATTGCCATCTCCACTAACGGTAAATCACCCACGGTAGCCAAAAGATTAAAAGAAGTGATTAATGACCTGATTCCCGATGAGATGGAAAGTGTGCTCAACAATATCCAGTCTATCAGGAATAAGATCAATGGCAGTTTTGACGAAAAAGTAAAGCAGTTAAATGAACTTACCAAAGGGCTGGTAGCAAAGGAAGCAATTGTGGACGAACCCGAAGCAGAAGAGGAATCAACTGTTGAAGAAACGGAAAAACCCGCCCAAAAGCACTGGAAAAAAATTGCCACTTATTCTGCGGCGGCATTTGCCCTGATGCTGATCGGACATTTTATTTTTTCCTATATCCCTTTCCGTGATATAACTAATCAGGCTGTCGGCTTTTATGGAACGCTGGATAAAAATTTTCATTGGATGGTATTGGCAGGCTTTCTTGCCCAATTGGTAGACGGTGCATTGGGGATGGGATACGGAGTTACCAGCGCCGCCATTTTACTATCTACCGGTATCAATCCTGCTGCTATCAGCGGCAGTATTCATACCGCTGAAATGTTTGCCAGTGGTGCTTCAGGGTATAGCCATTACAAATTTGGAAATGTTAATAAAAAACTATTTAAAATATTAGTGATACCGGGTGTAACTGGTGCTATCTTCGGCGCAATCCTGCTTGTTTTTCTAGGGGAAAAATACAGCAACTTTATCCGCCCTGTGTTGGCATCTTATACTTTGTTCCTTGGGTTTAAAATTCTCCTGAATGCATTTCGTAAAATGAATCAGCAAAAGAAATTTAAACATTACGGTCCATTGGCCGGACTGGGAGGTTTCCTGGATTCTTTTGGTGGTGGAGGCTGGGGGCCAATTGTAACAACCACATTGATCACTAAGGGCCGGAGCCCAAGATTCGTGATTGGAACCGTTAGCTTAACCGAGTTTTTTGTAACCCTTGCAAGTGCCTTTACATTTTTTACCTTATTAGGGGTAAGTCATTGGCAAACCATTGTTGCGCTGATACTGGGTGGATTTATTGCAGCTCCAATTGCCGCCAGGCTGGCTGGTAAGCTGCCAAGGAAAGCGTCCTTTATTTTATTGGGCATCCTCGTAATCATCTGGAGCCTTAAAATCCTGTCGAAACTGTTGTAAAATTTTTTACCTTATTAGTCTACTAAATTTATGGACTAAATTAAAAATGACACCTTACATGAACATGAAATATGTAAATATCCGATGTTGTTTCAATAGGTGATATAACCATTAAATACATCGATTGACACTAACCGATAAAAGGAATAATTAAACCAAAACTAAAATAGAGCGTTATACAGCATGAAAAATTTATTAGTATTATTATTTTTAATACCGGTAGTTGCAACTGCACAACTAAACGGAAGTGCAATATTGAGTGGCAGAGTAGTAGGCGAAAGTCACGAAGGGCTGGCTTCTGTGAGCATTTCGGTAAAGGGTGCCACAAAGGGTACTATTACAGATTCATCTGGTCTATTCTCTTTAGTAATTAACCAAAAATTTCCTTTTACCGTGCTGATATCGTCTGTGGGGTTTTCGCCACAGGAAATTGAAATAAAGAATGTAAATTCCAAATTGGCTATACAATTGACCAGCCAGACTTTCCTTGCAAATGCAGTAGTTGTTACTGCCAGCCGCACCTCAGAAAAAATATTAAACTCGCCGGTAAGTATCGAAAAACTGGATATCAGGGCTTTAAAGGAAACACCGGCTGCCTCATTTTATGATGCATTGGGAAATGTAAAAGGCGTACAGTTAACTACCTCCTCCATCACCTTTAAAGTACCCAATACCAGGGGCTTCAATATTCCTAACAATTTCCGGTTTATGCAACTGGTAGATGGAATAGACATGCAGGCTGCAACACTAGGTGTGCCGTTGGGAAATGCCATCGGACCCACAGAGCTGGACATACAAAGTATTGAAGTTACACCTGGTGCCGCATCCGCATTGTACGGCATGAATGCCATCAATGGAATGTCGAACCTGATTACCAAAAATCCGTTTGCATCCCAGGGATTAAGCGTTTTTCAACGTACCGGCATCAATCATGTGGATGGTAAAGACCATGCTGCCAGTTTGCTGACTGAAACAGCAATCCGATACGCAAAGGCATTCAATAATAAATTTGCCTTTAAGATCAATGCCAGTTACCTGCAGGGCACGGACTGGATTTCAGATACCAGAACGGATCAAAATCCGAATAATAAAAATACGTCCAATCCATCTTATTCTGTGTTGAACGGAGCTAATAATATTGTGTTTGACGGTTGGAATAAATACGGTGATGATGCTTTGGCAGGAAGCAATACCGTTTCTGTTGGCGGTTTAAATATAGATGGTGTGGCAAACAGAACCTTAACAGTTGGCCGTACAGGGTATTGGGAGAAGGACCTGGTGGATCCCAAAGTAGATAACCTGAAATTTGATGTTGCCCTGCATTATAAAATTACTCCAAAAACGGAGTTAACCTACTCTTACCGGGTAGGTAAAATGGATGGTGTATTTCAACGGGGTAATAAAATAAAGCTGGACAATGTGGTAGTGCAGAACCACCAGTTGGAATTAAAGGGAAGCAACTTCACTATCAAGGCATATACTTCCATTGAAAATTCCGGCAATTCCTATAATGTGAAACCATTGGCCGATAATTTAGATATTTATTCAGGTGGAAGCGGCAACGTATGGGCAGCAAAGTATAAAACGGCGTTGAATAACTATGCAACCGATCATGGAGGTTCTTTAACGGGCGCTAATCTGGCGGCTGCGACTCAATATGCCCGTTTGGCGGCAGATGCGGGGAGAGTAGAACCAGGAACACAACGCTTTAACAGGGTCAGGGATTCAATCACCCGGATCAATAACTGGGATATAAAATCACCTGCTATTCCCAATGCACCCGTAACTGGTGGAGCTGCTTTAATTCAAAGAAGTAATCTGTACCATGTAGAGGGCCAGTTGGATCTTACAAAGCAGGTTAAATATTTCAGCCTGTTGGTAGGGGTAGATGCACGGTTATATCAACTGGTACCCGATGGCAATAATTTTGTTGATTTCAAACGTGCCATTGCAGATAGAAATACTCCACTTGCGGACGGTAGTTTTGGTAAAGATATTTACTACAAAAAACTTGGAGGATTTGTGCAGTTAACAAAAACACTATTTAAAGATCATCTAAAGTTATGGGGTTCTCTGCGGGCAGATTATAATCCTGAATTTAAAGCAAAACTAACTCCCCGCCTGGCTGCAGTATATACCATAAAAGAGAAGCACAATTTCCGCTTTACTTTTCAGCAGGGGTATCGTTTTCCTGCATTGTTTGAAGCGTTGTCTTACGTAAATAATGGCAGGGTGAAAAGGGTGGGTATTTTACCCGTAATCAATGAAGGCCTGGGCTACCGTGAAAATAGCTATACGCAATCATCTGTATCTGCATTTAATGCAGCAGTAAAATTGGTTGGAAATACCGATGCAGCAGCACTTGCAAACAGGGACTTATTAAAACTGGCTGCTTTGGCGGATGGGCGTCCCGAAGGAATCAACTCTTTTGAAGTAGGCTATAAAAGTGCTTTATTTAGCAATAAATTATTTGTGGATGTGGATGCTTACACTAGTATTTATGATGGCTTCCTGGGACAGGTGCAGGTATTTGTGCCAATTGGTGAAACAATTGGATCTGATGGAGCTGTAATTGCGATGGTAGATAGAAACCGTGATGCACAGGCAACAGGCGGAGGGAATGCTGCCAGCAGGGGGCAGGAGCGTTACCGCGTTTACACCAATGCTAAAAATAAGTATAACTCTTATGGTTCTTCTTTAGGACTCACTTACAATTTCTATAAAACTTTTACGGTATCAGGCAACCTTAATTACAACAAAATAAAAGCCATTGCCAATCCCGATTTATTTGTAACCGGATTTAATACTCCCGACTGGACTACCAATCTATCCGTTGGAAACAGGGCCATCACCCGGAATATTGGTTTTAATATTGTGTGGAAATGGCAGAATAGTTTTTTATGGGAAAGTCCCCTGGTGACCGGCCAGGTTGATGCTATAAATAACATAGATGCGCAGGTAACTTTCCGGGCCCCTAAATTGAAATCAACTATTAAATTTGGTGCAACCAATATTTTAAATAACCGGCATATCCAATATGCAGGCGGGCCAACCATTGGTGCATTGTATTATGTTGCTATCACCGTGGATGGTTTATTAAATAATTAAACTGCTTCATCGCCGTGCACTTGGTATACTGCAAGGTTAAAAAAGGAGGATCAGGTTATAAAGTTTACATCTTTCTAAAATGGTGAAAACTTTACAATATATTAATGCGGATATAGTTGCACATAAGTATCAATTTTAGAAAGGAGTGCGCTATTTTTACGGCACTCCTTTTAGTTAAATCAAATAGTAAGATGAATAGATTTTTAATATGCTTTTTACTTGTCACATCTATCGGATTTTCAGCAAATGCGCAAAGCAGTAAAAGTACCGAAGATGTAAACCAATTGTGGTTTGGGTATCTTAACCAGACCAGGTTCAGTGATAAATGGGGTGCGTGGGCCGATCTTCACCTGCGTACCAAAGAAAATTTCGCAGATAACTTCTCTCAAGGTATGGTGCGGTTGGGGTTAACATATTATGTAAATGACGCCACCAAACTAACTGCCGGATATGCCTATATCAGCATTTATCCTGCGGATGCACACAAAAAAATTACTCAACCGGAGCATCGTCCATGGCAGCAGGTGCAGTGGCATACGAAGTATGGTAAAAAAAGAATGATGCAATGGATCAGGCTGGAAGAAAGGTACCGAAGGAAAATATTAAATGATTCCACATTGGCTGATGGCAGTAATTTTAATTTTAGAATGCGCTATAATATTTGGTACGATATACCATTAAGCAAAAAGGGAATTGTTCCAAATACTGTTTCCTTTGTTATAAATGATGAAGTGCATATCAATTTCGGGAAGCAAATAGTAAATAACTACTTTGACCAGAACCGTTTTTTCGCCGGCTTTAAATACCAGTTGAATGAACATAGTAATGTTCAATTAGGATATATGAATCTCTTTCAGCAATTGTCTGCCGGTAACAGGTATAGAAACCTGCATACAATGCGTTTATTCTTTTTTCAAAATTTCGACCTGAGGAAAAAGGACAATCAAAATCAATAAAGCCATTTATCAAGTTTATCTTTTAAAAGCAGGTAATAAATTTTAATTTAAAAAGTCGATATTTTTATACCGTCTTTTTTATTTTACAACAGCGTTGCCGGAGTCGTTGCAGCATATATTTTTCTCCCGATACAAAAATTAGATGGCTATTTCTGTAAATTGCAGGTATTGATCAATAACGTCGGTATACTTAACCGGGATAGGGTAGCAGGGAAATGCATTTTTACTTCCCGGTTTCGAACAGCGGCTATAAAAATTGTTAACAACAATATGAAAAATGTATACTTAAGTGATTCCGGTCCAAAAGTTTCTGAGGCAATTTATGGTTTCTGGAGATGGAAGGATGATGGTAGCGAAACGGTTGGGAAAATAGAAAAGATTGTAAGCCTTTGTCTCGAACTGGGCATTAATACTTTTGATCACGCCGATATTTATGGCGACTATTCGATTGAAAAATATTTTGGAGAGGTTTTAAAGAATAATTCCTTTAAAAGAGAAGACATCGTATTGTTTAGCAAATGTGGCATTTGCACCTCTGCAAAAGGATTTACTTATTACAATACGTCAGCTGACCATATCATCACCAGTGTTAATAATTCTCTTCATCGCCTGAATACAGATTACCTGGATGTTTTTTTATTACACCACAATGATCATTTAAGCGATTTGGAATCTACCGCCAAAGCGTTGATGCAGTTGGTAAAACAGGGTAAAATTAAAAGCATCGGGGTATCTAATTTTAGTGTGTTTCAACACCAGCAACTGGCTTCCTATTTATCAGTTCCCATTGTAACCAACCATGTTGAATTAAATTTATTAAACATCTCCGCCATTGAAGATGGCCGGGTTGATTTTATTAAACAACGATACAGTAAACCATTGGCCTGGGCGCCATTGGCAGATGGTAAAATATTACATGGCCTAGATCCAAAATCAGAATTGTTGCGGTCAAAATTAACTGAGATCGCGGCAAAACACAATGCGAATGTGGAGCAAACTGCTGTAGCCTGGCTGATGCAATTGGGTACACTGCCAATTATAGGCTCACTAAATGTAGAAAGAATAAAAAACGCAGCAACCGCTGCCGACATAAAATTGTCACACGAGGATTGGTACGAATTATTCAATATCGCACAATTGAAATGAAACTTATATAACAGCTCCGTATCCCAGCACAAATATATCACCCAGCCATTCTGCCAGGTGTTGCGATATAATTTTTGATTCTACCATAAAGCCATCATGCCCGTAATTAGAATCAATCACCACCAGGTCGGCATTGGAGATTTGGTGGGTAAGATGTTGTTGCTCTGCTACCGGGCAAAGGATATCACTGCTAATACCAATGATTAGTGTTTTTTGCGTAATGCCCTTCAATACGCCATCTATATCCCCGCCTCTTGCCCTGGCAATATGGTGGCTATCCATCGCTTTGGTAAGCAACCAGTAACTATAAGCATTAAATCGCTGCACCAGTTTATCGCCCTGGTAGTTGATATAGGACGATGCCTTATAATGATCCAGTTTTTCAACATCATGGTCTGTTTGCTGCTGTACCATTATGCCATAGTTTCGATAAGTAAGCATGCCGATGGCCCTGGCGGCTTTCAATCCTTTTGCACCTGCTTCCCGTGAGGAGGAATTCCAGGTACAATCTGCTTCAATCGCCAGGCGCTGGGCGGTATGTGTGGCAATGCCCCAGGCACTTTCGGTAGGGGAGGTGGCCAATAAAAATAAATGGTCAATCACCTCATTTTCCATTATACTCCATTCCATTGCCTGGTAGCCGCCCATGCTGCCACCCATCAGTAAAAATATTTTGTCAAGCTGAAGATGCTTACGCAAAAGAATATGTGCCTTTACCATATCCCTGATGGTAATCAATGGAAAAGTGCTGAAATATGGAGCGTTTGTAAGCGGGTCAATGCTGAGCGGACCGGTAGTACCATAGCAGGAGCCCAGTATATTGGCACAAACAATAAAATATTTTTCCGGGTCAATCACATGATCATTGCCTACTACGCCGTTCCACCAGTCGGCCGCATCGGAATTGGCAGTAAGCGCATGGCAAATCCATACCACATTAGTCTTATCTTCATTCAATGTGCCGTAGGTGGTATAGGCTACCGTAAGTTCATTTAATGAGCCGCCGCCTTCCAATGCAATATGATGTGGGTAATGAAAAAACTCCATTCAATAAGTTACTTGTAAAAAATGCAAAGTAAAGGCTTGCAGGAATTATATTTGTAAAAATATTCCGAAATGATAGAAATAAATGTAAATCGAAAAGAAGGTGATTTTGGATTTGAGGCGGTAGATGGCAACGGTCACACTATAAAAATGGATACCAGTTCCGAAAGTGGCGGCGTTGGTTATGGCATTCGCCCCATGCAGGTATTGCTGATGGGAATGGGCGGCTGCAGCGGAATTGATATTGTAATGATATTAAAAAAGCAGCGCCAGAAAGTTGAGGATTTTTCTATGAAGATAGAAGGAGAGCGGGAAACCGGAAAGGAACCTTCCCTTTGGCAAAATGTAAAAATCGTATTTGAACTCACCGGGGATATTGATGTAGATAAAGCGGAAAGGGCCTGCGAGTTGTCAATGAAAAAATATTGTTCTGTAGCAGAAACCCTCAGGCGGGGAGGTACCAATTTAACCTGGGAAGTAAGGGTGAAGGCCCCCAGCCCCTCCCGATAAAAGATCGGACCTTGTACGGGGGAATTATTCGGACAGTTAGTGTTTTTACTGACAGAAATATAATTGTATTTTTTTTGACACGGCTATTGAATTACTATAATGTTCGAAGGCATTCTCTCCGCTGTTGTCTTGTGGTCACCATTGACATCTTTTTTTTTTGACCGTTGATACAGTATTGATGACAGCGTTCAATTTGCATAGTTCTTTAACAAAAAATATTTATTCAAATTTTAAACCTCCTGTCCGCGTTCCTTTCTCCTTGGGGAAGGGTAGATATGGGGTCTTATTTTTCATTATGAACCCAATCACACAAGCAGTCCGCATACAAACCGATCGTACCAATGAAATGGAACATTCAACCCCTATGTTCCTTTCCAGCAGTTTTTGCTTTGATAATGCGGAAGATATGCGGGCCGCATTTGCGGATGAAAACGATGACAATATTTACAGCCGGTTTAGCAATCCCACTGTAGATGAATTTACTGATAAAATGGTGGCGCTGGAGGGTGCAGAAGCAGGCTATGCAACTTCTTCGGGAATGAGTGCGGTATTTGCCTCCTTTATGGCGCTGTTAAAAAAGGGAGATCACCTGCTGGCCTGCAATTCCATTTTTGGAAGTACACATACCGTCATCAAAAAATATTTGCCCAACTATGGTATTGAATATAGCTATGTGAGCGCCGATAAGCCCGAAGACTGGGAGGCTGCCATTCAACCCAATACCAAAATGATCTATATTGAAACTCCTACTAATCCGGGACTGGCAATTATCGATCTTGAAAAGATGGGTGCTTTGGCAAAAAAACATAACCTTATTTTAAATGTAGACAATTGCTTTGCCACGCCGGTAAACCAGCGGCCCATTGATTTTGGCGCTCACCTGGTTGTGCATTCCGCCACCAAATGGATAGATGGACAAGGCCGGGTTCTGGGAGGAGTAATTGTTGGTAAAAAAGAATTGATACAGGATATTTATTTATTCTGCCGCAGCACGGGCCCGGCCATGTCGCCTTTTAATGCCTGGGTGCTAAGTAAAAGCCTCGAAACCCTTGATGTGCGAATGGAACGCCATGCAAAAAATGCATTGCAAATTGCCACCTCTTTAGAACATCATCCTAAAATCAGTTTTTTAAAATATCCTTTTCTGCCAAGCCATCCGCAATATGATATTGCTATCAAACAAATGCAGAATGGGGGAGGTATTGTGTGCTTCAATTTATCCGGCGGACTGGAAAGTGGGCGTACATTTTTAAACAGCCTCCAATTACTTTCCCTTACCGCCAACCTCGGCGATACAAGAAGCATTGCCTCACATCCTGCAAGTACTACACATGCCAAATTAACGGAAGAGGAGCGCCTGGCAACCGATATAACGCCCGGACTTATCCGCATATCTGTAGGTTTAGAACATGTGGATGATATTTTAGCAGATATCCTGCAGGCATTGGAAAAATGTTAAAGCAGACAATGGGCAGTGGCGAATGGTCAATAGGCAATGGTCAATTGGCAATAGGCAATTGTCAGTAGTCAATCGTTCATGGTCAATAGTCGACTGTTAAATGTCTCATGAGCAACGGGCAATAGTCAAATATCAATGAGTAAGTGGCAATAGACTCACTTATAACTCATTACACATCACTCATCACTCATCATTCATCGGATTGGCTACCACAGTTGAAATTTTTTATACTCATATATATATTATTTTGCTGAAACGTGTGAATCATGTAAGGATAAAATGCATTTGTGTAACAATATCGGGTAAAAAATGTCTGACCTTCACATGTGAATATTCAGACAAAACTTACATCTCATCTCATGAAAAAAATGTTACTCTTTTTAATAGCTGCTATTGCGTTTTTATCTTTTCCAATTGCAAATTTTGCCCAGGCTCCTAATTTGGGCACTGCAGCAAATTTTGTACTTTTTACAACGGTAGGAGCTGTCGGAAATACCGGTGCTTCACAACTTACAGGCAATGTTGGTACCAATAGTGGATCCAGCACTGGTTTCGGAAATGTAAACGGCG
>JBBQTL010000196.1:0-11217 GCA_038213285.1 Chitinophagales bacterium | reverse complement strand
ATGAATTGCGCAAAGAAATAGAGGTAGCCGTGAAGGATAAAACCGGTAAAAATATTGCTAATATCAATTCACTTCCTTTAACCAAGCAGGCAGAGAAAGTGATCCGGATAACAGTTTTGGAAGCCAAAGCACACAAAAGTGTGATGGTAGAAAGTGAGCACCTGATGTTATCAATTTTAAAAAATAAAGAAAATATTGCCACGCAGATTTTAAACCAGTTTGATGTGGACTATGATATTTTTAAAAACGAACTTGGCTTTGTAACAAGCAATCCACCGGCTGCTGAATTTTCTGATGAAAATGAGGATGATTTTGATGAAGAAAGAAAGCAATACAGCCAGCAACAAAAAGCCCAGCGGGGAGGAGCAGCTAACCAGCCCAAAACTAAGACTCCGGTGCTTGATAATTTCGGAAGAGACATCACAAGATTAGCCGAAAACGGAACCCTCGATCCCATCGTAGGGAGGGAAAATGAAATTGAGCGGGTATCACAAATTCTATCCAGGAGAAAAAAGAACAATCCGATTTTAATAGGCGAACCAGGTGTGGGTAAAACCGCCATTGTAGAAGGACTTGCACTACGCATCGTACAACGTAAAGTGAGCAGGGTGTTATTTGATAAGAGAGTAGTATCATTGGATTTGGCAGCATTGGTTGCAGGTACAAAATATCGTGGCCAGTTTGAAGAAAGGATGAAAGCCATCATGAATGAACTGGAAAAGAACAGGGACGTGATTTTATTCATTGATGAAATTCATACCATTGTAGGTGCTGGTGGAGCAAGCGGCTCGCTGGATGCCAGCAACATATTTAAGCCGGCATTGGCAAGGGGCGAATTACAATGCATTGGTGCATCTACACTCGATGAGTACAGGATGCATATAGAAAAAGATGGGGCATTGGACCGTCGTTTTCAAAAAGTAATTGTGGACCAGCCTTCCGTTGAAGAAACCATTCAGATACTTGCCAATATCAAAAGTAAATACGAAGACTATCACAACGTCATTTATAGCGAACAGGCAATTGACGCCTGTGTTAAGCTGAGTGAAAGGTATATGACCGACCGTTTGTTACCAGACAAGGCTATTGATGTAATGGACGAAGTAGGAGCCAGGAAACATATCAAGAACATCAATGTGCCGGACGATGTGATAGAACTGGAGAAGAAAATAGAAGATATTAAATTGGAAAAAAATAAGGTGGTAAAAAGCCAGCGTTTTGAAGAAGCTGCTTCACTAAGGGATTCGGAAAAGAGGCTGCAGGAAGAACTTGAAAAAGCTAAAAATGATTGGGAAGAAGAAAGTAAACACAAACGCTTTCCGATTGAAGAAGAAGATATCGCAGAAGTTATCAGTATGATGACCGGCATCCCGGTAAAACGCATGGTACAGGCTGAAACTGAAAAGCTTCGCCGTATGGGGGATGATTTGAAAGACGTAGTGGTTGGACAAATGGAAGCTATTTCCAAAGTGGTAAAAGCTATCCAGCGAAATAGGGTAGGTTTAAAAGACCCTAAAAAGCCGATTGGAACGTTTATTTTTTTAGGTCCTACTGGGGTTGGTAAAACAGAGTTAGCCCGTTCATTGGCCCGCTACATGTTTGACAATGATGACTCGCTGATACGCATTGATATGAGTGAGTACATGGAGAAATTTACTGTCAGCAGGCTGATCGGTGCACCTCCCGGATATGTTGGTTATGAAGAGGGTGGGCAATTAACTGAGAGAGTGAGGCGCAAACCATACAGTGTGATATTGCTGGATGAAATAGAAAAGGCACACCCGGATATTTATAATATTTTATTGCAGGTATTGGATGATGGACAGTTGACTGATGGAATGGGTAGAAAAATCGATTTCAAAAATACCGTGATTATCATGACCTCCAATATTGGGGCACGCCAGTTAAAAGATTTTGGAGAAGGCGTGGGGTTTGCAACTGCAGCCAGGGTTCAAAATGCGGATGAGAATAACAAAGCGGTAATTGAAAAAGCTTTGAAGCGCACATTTAGCCCGGAATTTTTGAACAGGATTGACGATGTAGTAATATTCAATTCTCTTACAAGAGAAAATATATTTGAGATCATTGATATTTTGATGAAGGGTGTTATGAAGCGTTTGGTGAACCTTGGATTCTCAATGACATTGACTTCACAGGCTAAAGATTTTATTGCAGATAAAGGATACGATTCACAGTTTGGAGCTAGGCCTTTGCACAGAGCCATTCAGAAATACCTGGAAGATCCTTTAGCAGAAGAGATATTGAATATGCAGGTAAAAGAAGGGGATACACTGATAGCTGACCTGGATGAAAAGAAAGAGAAAATTCAATTCAGTTTAAATATTGAAGATAAGAAGGAAGAAGCCGCATCAAAAGCTTAATTCCTCTTAAAAAAAATTAAAGCCATCCAATATTTGGATGGCTTTTTTTATGTGTAGGAACTGAAGGGGAACAGTTTTTTATGCGTTAAATTTTATACTATTTTTCTTTTGAGAGATGAATTATTTAATTGACTTTTGCGGGAATGAAAAAGATAATTATCACCATCGATGGCTGGTCAGCATGTGGAAAGAGTACAATGGCAAAACAATTGGCAAAAGATTTAAGCTATGTTTATATTGACAGTGGAGCCATGTACAGGGCAATTACCTTATATTTTTTACGCAACCATATTGACTGGACTAACTCCAGTGAAGTAGCGGAAGCTTTAAAAAATATCACCATCGAATTTCAGTTCAATGAAAAATCGCAGCAATCGGAGATATTTATAAATGATGAAAATGTAGAATATTTAATCAGGGATTTGATAGTTGCAGAAAAGGTTAGTGAGGTTTCTGCCATACGTGAAGTAAGAACTTTTGCAGTTGCACAGCAGCAGAAAATGGGCCTGGAAAAAGGAATCATCATGGATGGAAGGGATATTGGCACCACGGTGTTTCCGGATGCGGAAGTTAAAATATTTATGACTGCCGACAGTGGAATACGGGTGCAGAGAAGGTTTAAGGAATTATTTGAAAAGAACCCCAATATTACGATTGATGAGGTAAAGAGCAACCTTGAAATGCGTGACTATATTGATTCTCACAGGGAAGTAAGCCCTTTGCGAAAGGCAGATGATGCTGTGGTGCTGGATAATACCAGCCTTTCAATGGAACAGCAACTGGCTATAGCATTGAGGCTGGTAAATTTAAATTCCGCTTAGTTTAAAGCAGTGCCGGCAAATTTAAAACTTATAACTATAACCCAATCTCACCACCTGCGTTTCGTAATAATCGGTGCCAATGAACTTAAATCCATTTCCATTAATTTCTTTTTTTACGCGAAGGGTTCCCAACAGATCGCTTGCATTAAAAAATAGCTCTCCCTTTCCTTTTTGAATGGCTTTCTTAATACCAAGATCAATCGAGAAGCGCTCCGCAATCCTTCCCTGTGGAATGATATCCGGCGCTAAATAAATACTGGTAATTTGAATGTCAAGGCTTTTAGGTAAATGAAAAATTCCATTCAGTTTTACATTGCCGGAATAGTTTGTTTCCTTGCCTGCGGTATATGTAACGGGCGTAGGATATTGATTGATTACCGTGAATGCTCCAATCGTATTATGGTAACCATTCAGATTAATGTTGAATGAGAATGCTTTGGATATTTCATGGCTATAAATAAGCTCCAGCCCTGTATTAAATGCATTGTTGGCATTCTGAAAAATATTGTAGATAATATTACTTCCGGGGGTTGTGGTGCCAATACGGGTAATTACGTCCTTCGTTCTTCTGTGATACAATGCACTATAAAAATATCCCTTTCCAAAGTTGCCTTTATATCCCAGCTCAAAGCTTTGGGTAAACTGGGGGCGTAATCCTGGGTTACCCACTTTTAGCACTTCCGGCTCATCATATTTAGGGAAGATGCGGATATCGCCCTCATCAGGCCTGTCAACCCGCCTGTTGTAAAAGAAGGAAAACTTGCTTTTATCCGTCGCATTGTATCCCAACCGCAAACTGGGGAATGGCTGAAGGTAATTATACCCATCGCTGTTATAGGTGTTGTGATTAGGATTTACAGTGTATTCAAGATTTACATATTCCAATCTCAGGCCGGCTTCTAACTCGAACTTATTATTTTCATACACATAGTTGCCATATACAGCCGGGATAATTTCATTATACTTAGCCCAGCCGGCTGCGTTTACATCCAACGGTGAATTGATGCCGGGAAAAAAACGCATATTGGTAGGGATGTAACGCCAGCGGAATTTTGTGCCGGTTTCTATCCTGCCATGTTTTAATGGCCGCACATAATCAATATTCAAATCGGTTACGTTTTCATCTGCTATCAGCATAAAAGTATCCCTGCCGGTAAATGTGGGCATTGTGTTAGTCAGGAAGTATTTTTCATCTTCACGGTGAAAAGTATAATTGATTCCTATATTCAATAAATGCCCGGGTTGTTTAAATTTATGCTGGTATGTGGCAGATGCGGTTGCAGCACTGTTCACCTCATCCTCATAAAACTGCCATAGACGCATGCGCTGGGTTAGCTTGGAATTAAAGTAGGGTATATCGCCGCTGTCTCTTACATATTCGCTGCTATACAAACCCGAAACGGTCAGTGAATTATTATCATCAATATACCAGTCAAGGCCACCCTTTACTGTTCCAACGGTTGTAATCCTGTTTCTTTTTACCTGCTGTTTAATGGTATCGCCATTGGCATAATACCGGTCGGCAAACTCGTTCCTGTTGAGCGTTTTGTTGTATAGATAATCACCCTGTACAAAAAGATTTACTTTGTTCTTCCGGTAATTTAATGATAGGGAAGGATTAAACTTTGGTGTATTTTGATACTGTGGCCGGATGGTTGGATAATTTTCTTTTTTCTCCCGGATGGCGCCAAGGCCTGTGGTAAGCCCAATCTTTCCGTTAAAGCCCTGCTTCCTGCTTTTTTTATAAATGATATTGATGATACCGGCATTGCCATTGGCATCATATTTTGAAGAAGGGTTATTGATGATTTCTATTTTATCAATAGCGGAAGCGGGAATATTATCAAGGCCCGCCTGGTTGCCAAAACCGGTGAGTGCTGTTTGTTTGCCATCTACCAGCACCGTCACTTTATCGCTTCCCCTCAATAATACTTTGCCACCTTCATCAACGGTGATACCGGGTAAATTTTTCATAGCTTCCAATACCGATCCTCCGCCCTGGCTGATATTGTCGCTTACGGAAAATGATTTTTTGTCCATTTTTTCGGCAACTGTTTCCAATGAGGTACTTACCGTAACTTCCTGTAACGACTTTGTGTTTTCAAACAATTCAATCGTGGAAAGATCCAGGTACTCACTCAGTCTTCCAACAAGTACCGGCATTTTTTGAGTATGATATCCTGCATAAGATAATTCAAGGGTGTAGTTACCATGATCCACGTTTGCAATAGAGAAACGGCCTTCTTCATTAGTAACAGTGCCAGCTACCAAACTGCTGTCTTTTTCTTTTGCCAATACTACATTTACATATGGTAAAGCCGCTTTATTGGCAGCGTTTTTTATTTGCCCGGATAAGGTTACTTTTTTTGATTGCGCTATTAGTAAAATGGGTGTAAGTATCACAAACAGCATTACCAGGTATATTTTCGCGGGCATATTTTATATTATTTTCTGTAAAACTGCGATACAAATTTGAAAACATTTTGAATTTTAAAAGTTGATGGTAAAATGATGTAAATGGTTTTTAAAATCGTAGTCAATTGTCCAGTTGTGGGTATTGCAGATTTTTTTTACGATGGCAAGTCCCAATCCGCTGCTGGGAGCTTCATTATTTGAGTTAGTAAATCGTTTGAACAGCGTGGCTTCATTCAAAGCGCTGGTGCCGGAATTTGCAAACGTGAGCGTTCTTTGATGTAACCGGATACTGATAACGCCATTGACCTGGTTGTGACGGATCGCATTTAATAACAGGTTGGTAACCAATATTTCAAACAGGCTATGGTTGGCACTGATGGCGATATGTTTGTCAATATTGGATTCAAGTTTTATATTCTTTGCGGTAAAATGCTCCTCCAGTAACTCAATATTTTCATTAAGAATGGTACTAACCTGCAATAGCTCATTTTCTGCAAATTGCCTGTTTTCCAATTTAGACAATAGCAAGAGATTTTTATTTATCCTGGACACTTTTGCCAGCGGAATATTTAGGGAAGCAATTTTTTCAGACTGTTCTTTGGTGAGTGAATTGTCCTGCAATAACAGGTCTACTTTTGATTTCAGTATAGCGAGTGGTGTTTGCAATTCATGAGAAGCATTTTCTGTAAATTCCTTTTGCTGCCTGAAGGCGGCGGCATTATTCTCAATCAATTGCGATAATGCCTGGTTCAGCGTTTCAAATTCATCTATATCCGATGATTGAAGGGCAATGGTATCATGGCCTTTCAGGTCAAATGACTTTAGCTGGCTGATCGTGTTATAAAATGGTTTCCATACTATCATTGACAACCGCCTGTTCAGTAGAACGATTCCACCCAATAATAGTGCAAAGAAAAGTATGGTGACTAAAACAATGATGAGGAGGGTTTCATAAAATTCTTCCATATTGGTTTCCACCATCAGGTGATATGGCTTTCCGTTAATCAGTATGGTTGTGATCGATCCCCTGAATTGTTCTATTTCTTGTTCATGCACATCATACCGGATGGTGGTATAAATGCTGTCTTTTATAATGTTTGATGTTGGCGCCGGGGTGAGCCTGGTACGTGGTTGAATTTTATTCCACATGTCCAGCATTTTCACAAGAGAGGAATCAGCAAGCCCCAAGTCATTTATTTCTTTTTCTATCTGTTTTCGGATTACGGTGTGGTGTTTATCCAATTCGTTTTTCCAAAGGAAGTCGATCATAAAAAAGTAAACTGGTATGCTAAAAGCCAGTACCAGCAGAGCGTAAAAAGCAAAGGGTTTTATCGTCTTGTTGAGTAGTTTCATCCTGCATCCCATTTATAGCCGGTGCCGTATATTGTTTTCAGCCAGTTACCGGCACCAGCATCCGATAGTTTGCGCTTTAGGTTTTTTATATGAGCATATACAAAATCATGGTTGTCCAGCATATCGGCAATATCGCCTGATAAATGTTCAGCCAAAGCAGCTTTTGAAATCACCCTGTTTTTATTGCCGATAAAAAGTAACAACAAGTCGAATTCTTTTTTTGTAAGCACAACGGGGGTGTCCAATACCCGTACGGTTTTGGAAAGGAGGTCAATCTGGATGTCATTTTGTAAAATGATATTGGAATTGGAAAATTGCTTTCTTCTGATCAGGGAATATATCCTGGCGGAAAGTTCTGCTAAATGAAATGGTTTAGCCAGGTAATCATCCGCACCTATCTGTAAACCATTTATTTTATCTTCAAGCGAGTTTTTGGCTGATATGATGATTACACCATCCTGTTTATTTTGCCGCTTCAATTCTTTTAATATTGAAAGGCCATCGCCACCGGGAAGCATCAAATCCAATAATATGCAGTCATAATGATACAATGAAATTTTTTCCAAAGCAGGGTGGAATGCGGCAGCAATTTCGCATAAATAGTTTTGAGTAATTAAATAGTCGGCCATATTTTTAGCCAGGTCCGCCTCATCCTCAATGATCAGAATTTTCATTTTGCTAATTTACTTCTTGAAATTCGAAGAAATTCTGAATAGCCAGGTTAAATAAGAATGAAATGATTTTATATACTGCGATTAGCAAACGATTGTAAGCTTCCTTACAAATGACTGTAATTAAACGTACACTAACCATTTAGACAAACCTTGCAGTCACTTCCTCCATTGTTTTCTCCACCTTAAAAAAAGAGATGATTTTTGTAATAACTCCTTCCACCATCGCATCAGGGCAACTGGCCCCGCTGGTCAATAAAATCTTAACGGGCTTTTCAAAGTCCAAAAAATTCACCGTTGTCTTTTCAGTCTTTTGATGAAAATCAAAATGTTTTAACTGGGTTTCGTTTATAATTTTATCTTCCGAATTAATAAAATAGGTGGGCAGTTTTTCTTCGCATAATTCTACCAGGTGCGATGTATTGCTGCTATTATACCCTCCAACCACAATGCCAAGGTTCGCATCCGTGTTTAAAAGCCCGTAAACAGCGGACTGGTTATCGTTGGTTGCATAACAAAGCGTGTCCCTTGTGTCAGCAAATCGTTCCTCAATATTTTCCGGCGTTAAATTATAATGTTCGATCATTACCTGCTTCAGGTAATCGGATATGCTTTGTGTGTCACTTGCCAGCATGGTCGTTTGGTTGACTACCCCAAATCGTTGCAGGTCTTTTTTTACATCAAATCCAGGCGAATACCGTCCTTTAAATTCCATATAAAAATCTTCTGCTGGTTTTTCACCGGTGATATATTTGCTTATGGCAACTGCTTCCTTCATGTCATTTATCACCACAGCCGGTGTATTAAAAGCGGCATGCGAAAAAGTAGCCCTGGTTTCTTCATGTGCTGGTTTGCCATGTACAATTACGCTATAGTTGCTTTTCGCAATTTGTTCGCTCCGGTTCCATACTTTTTCTACAAAAGGGCAGGTGGTGTTATATTGTTCTGTTTTAATACCGATGGCATTTAATTGTTCTTCAATATCAAGGGTTGTTCCAAAGGCTGGAATGATTACGATGTCATCAGCGGAAAGGCTTTCAAATGGAATCATCTGCTTTCCATGGGTATCTTGTAAAAATTGGACTCCTCTTTGCTGAAGATCTGCATTTACCTGCGGGTTGTGTATCATTTCACTTAAAAGGAAAATACGTTTACCCGGATTTTCTTCAATGGTACGAAACGCAATATCAATTGCATTTTCCACGCCATAACAAAATCCAAAATGACGGGCAAGGTAAATTTGAACCGGGCCAAAATCCAGCAGGGTAGGGGTAAAGTTTTTCTTCATCTTATCTTCCTGCTTGCGCTTTTTTTTGATGGCGGCAATTAAAGGGCTTCGGTAAATACTGGGAACACTAAATTGTTTCATGATGGGATATATATCAGGTGCAAAGGTACATTGTTGATATTGATTAAATCGTTTAGCGGTTTTCCAAAAAATCCATCTTATTTTTGAATGATAAAATTTGCCATAATGAAAAATATATATTTACTGATAACCGCCTGTGTTTTATTATCAGGCTGTAATAACCAACAATCATCAACCGAAACTAAAAAAGACCAATCGAAAATGACATTTAAAAAAGCGGACTGGATCAACAATACTGATGTGTACGAGGTAAACCTTCGTCAGTATACTAAAGAGGGAACATTTAATGCATTTCTAAAAGAATTGCCCCGGCTTAAAGAAATGGGGGTATCTACTTTATGGTTTATGCCCATTACGCCGATCGCCCAAAAAAATAAAAAGGGCAGCCTCGGCAGCCAATATGCTTGTAGCGATTATACCGCCATCAACCCTGAATTTGGCACATTGGAAGATTTTAAATTGATGGTTAAAAAGGCGCATGAAATGGGCTTTAAGGTAATTATTGATTGGGTTGCCAATCATACCGGTTGGGATCATATATGGACCAAGACTCATCCGGAATATTTTGAGAAAGATTCCGCCACCAATGATTTCAAAATAGCCAGTGGTATGGATGATATTATTGAATTGGATTATAACAATCCTGCCCTGCGTAAGGCGATGATTGATGCCATGAAGTATTGGGTTACCGAATGTGATATTGACGGGTATCGCTGCGACCTTGCATTTTGGGTAGAGCTTGACTTTTGGGTGGAAGCAAGAACCGAACTGGAGAAAACAAAAACCTTATTTTGGCTTGCAGAAAACGATCCGATAGAAAATCCTTCCTACTACCAGGCTTTTGACGCCTGCTATACCTGGACATGGATGCACAAAACAGCCGATTTTTATAAGACGAGTCAGGATATCAGGATATTGGATAGTGTGTTGCACCATTATGACAGCATTGGTGGAAAGGGTGGAATAAAATTATGGTTCACCACCAATCATGATGAAAATAGCTGGAACGGAACAGAGAATGAAAAATATGGAGATGCAGCTAAAGCCTTTGCAGTACATAGTTTTACATGGGAAGGAATTCCATTGATTTACAGCGGGCAGGAATTGCCTAACATGAAGCGCCTCCAGTTTTTTGAGAAAGATGTAATTGAATGGGGTGGAAAATATGAAATGCATGATTTTTACAAAACTTTATTGACGCTACGCAAAACAAATCCTGCATTAAGGGCAGGTGACGAAGCTGCTACTACAACCTGGCTAAAAACGAATGCACCAAATAATGTACTGGCATATCTTCGTAAAAACGGTGATCATGAGGTATTGGTACTATTGAATATGAGCAAAGAAACCGTTCATTGTGTGTTGGAAAATGAACAACCGACAGGTAAACTGACAGAAGTGTTTTATAAAACCCAACACGATTTTTCCGTGAAAAACCCATTTGAGATGAAACCCTGGGCATATCTTGTATATGAGAAATAGGCAGAAAAATGCTGGGTTGTAAAACTTCCTCCCGGATTGATAAAAGTGCTGAAAGAATGATCAGGCACTGTCTATTTTTGAATGAGTGATATATAAAAAAAAAACGCCCCGGATATTTTATACGGGGCGTTTTTTTTATCTTTTTTCACATCACTTCCTTATTATTCCAAAGTAATAGGATAATCATATAACCCATCATAGCCAGGGTAAAATCCACTCACAGTAAATGTTTTAGCATTACTGCCCAAAACCTTAATCAGCTCATCAATATTCTTAATATCCTTATCATTTACTTTCACAATAATAAAACCATCCCTCATTCTTGTTTGATCACTCAGAGCACCTGAGTTAATTTTTTTAACGATAATACCACCGGGAACACCATATTCCTTTGCCTTTTTTGAATCCAATGTTACAAACTCGGCTCCTAATTTTGACAACGTTGAGTTATCCAATTTAACAATATCAAAATTACCTGCCTTGTTTTTCAATGTAGCGGTTACCGATTTATCAACTCCATTCCTGGAGTAAACGACAGTAAGTTTATCGCTTGGTTTGTAACGGGTAACCAATTCCTGCAATTCTGATGGGAGCGTCAGGGAAATTCCATTTACGCTCTTTATGATATCCCCTTTTTTTAAACCAGCATCCAATGCGCCACTATTTTCCGAAACTTCCATAATCACCAAACCATCTCCTGTATAGGTTAAACCCAACCGCTTTTT
>JBBQTL010000195.1:0-11315 GCA_038213285.1 Chitinophagales bacterium | reverse complement strand
CATTCACCTTAATCTATCTTTCTTATCGTATATCCGCTTCCGTGGGTATGGGTAATTCAATGTCCAGTATATCAAAGTAATTGGCTTTTACAGTATGGTAAAACCATAGTACATCGTGAATATCGTCGTGTCCATGAATATCCGCCAGTTTAAAAATAAGCAGGTAAATTAAACCGGCAGCCGGGGATGAATTGATTTTGTTATTGATATAGCTCCATCGGTCATAACCGGGAATATCACTGTTGGCCTTGTACTCCCTGAACAAACCATAGGATATATCGTGCAGTTCTATTGTTCGGTAAATATGTTTTTTCATTACTGGAATTGATTCAAAATCTGGTCCCAATATTTCCATGGCCGCCATTAAACCTACCAGCCCATGCCGCTTGTGTGCTGGTTTTCCGGTGATCGGATGCGATATCACCATTGATTTATCTTCTTCGGTTTTTCCAATATCGTGTAGCAGCGCAATCACTTTTAATTCATTCCTGATCTCCTCTTTATTTATCTTCAACTGCCGCACCAAATCAAACAGGTTGCCATAAAATCCAGTTTCCGGCTGTTCGAAAACTAACCCGATATTATGGTATACCATTTCCAGGTGATGACTCAGCATAACTCCGCTCGTGTTGCTGTAGTGACAATCAACAGTATGCGCCGCCTTCTGCCACCAGCCGGATTGGGTGATTTTATTTTCTATCTGTTCCAGGTTGAACATATCAGTGTACGTTATTTTCAAATTAACGGAGTTGAAATATTCCTTTCCGCAACGAATCTGCAGGCCAATACCTTTCATTCATTTAAGATGAATATAATTCATGCCTGTAAAAATACAATAACTTCTAGGGGGTGTGTCGTTATACCCAATTTTTATATCGGGTGTTCGTCACCAGCCGACGAGTATTCATGCATGGTTGTAGACATAGGATGTTGAACCAGGGCATCTGTTTTCAGAGATGAAATTCATTATCGCATTGCAAATTAAAATTGCTTTTGGGAAAAGCTTTTCGCGTAAAAAATGATACTTCTCTAATTAATCAATGTCGTTTTCCTTACGAATAGCCGCTCCAGGGACTAATTAAAATTTCAGTAATCGATATTGAATATCGTACTACTCTTGACATTCTGCATTCATATTTTCTCATTTCGAAACCTTTGAATCAACATACCCGCCGCTTATTTGTTAATTTTACATGTTTAACTGAATGTAAATTTTAAATGATGTCTCACTATGATAACTGTTTCCACCAACGCCAGGGACTATATCAGCCGTTTACTGGCGGAGAATTATAAAAATACAGCGACTTTTGTAAGGGTAGGAATTAAAGCAGGTGGTTGTTCCGGACTTGAATATGAATTGAAATTTGATACAGAAACAAAAGATGGCGACCAGGTGTTTGAGGATAAAGGCATAAAAATAGTAGTGGAAAGGAAGAGTTTATTATACCTGTATGGTACGGAATTGGATTTTACCGGCGGGCTGGATGGCAAAGGACTTTTTTTCAACAACCCAAATGCATCAAGAACCTGTGGTTGTGGTGAAAGTTTTGCGGTGTAATTTTACAACCGAAATGAAAAAATTATTATGAGTAACAACGATATACTGGAAAAATTAACCACGGAGGCTTACGAATATGGATTTGTAACGGATATCGAGATGGATATCGCCCCCAACGGTTTGAATGAGGATACCGTTCGATTTATTTCGGCAAAGAAAAACGAACCGGAGTGGTTGCTGGAATGGCGGCTGAAAGGCTTGAAACAATTTCAGCAGAGTGAGATGCCGCACTGGCAGAATTTTGAAATGCCGGCAATTGACTTTCAGGGAATTTCCTATTACGCAGCTCCTACAAAGAAGAAAAAGCTGAATAGCCTCGATGAGGTTGACCCTGAATTACTGGCAACATTTGAAAAACTGGGCATTCCTTTAAACGAACAAAAAGCATTATCCGGCGTGGCAGTGGATGTGGTATTTGACAGTGTATCGGTAGCCACCACCTTCAGGGAAAAATTACATGAGTTGGGGATTATTTTCTGTTCATTCAGTGATGCAGTAAAAGACTATCCCGATCTGGTGAAAAAATACCTGGGAACGGTAGTGCCTTACACAGATAATATTTTTGCCTCACTCAATGCAGCGGTAGTATCCGATGGTTCCTTTGCCTATATACCAAAGGGAGTTCGATGCCCGATGGAATTATCTACTTATTTCCGCATCAATGCACAAAATACCGGTCAGTTTGAAAGAACGCTGATCATTGCCGACGAAGGCAGTTATGTAAGTTACCTGGAAGGTTGCACGGCACCCATGCGGGATGAGAATCAATTGCATGCGGCAGTGGTAGAACTGATTGCATTGGATAATGCAGAGATTAAATATTCAACGGTACAAAACTGGTATCCCGGCGATAAGGATGGAAAAGGCGGTATTTTTAATTTTGTTACCAAGCGGGGAATTTGTAAAGGGGTTAATTCAAAAATTTCCTGGACACAGGTGGAAACGGGTTCAGCTATTACCTGGAAATATCCAAGCGTGATTTTGCGTGGGGATAATTCAACCGGTGAATTTTATTCCGTGGCCCTCACCAAGAACAAACAGATTGCTGATACCGGTACCAAGATGTTTCATATTGGTAAAAACACCCGCAGCAGGATCATATCCAAAGGGATTTCTGCAGGCCAGGGAAACAATAGCTACCGGGGGCTGGTGCAGGTGGGAGCGGGTGCAGATAATGCCCGCAACTTTACACAATGTGATTCATTGCTGATAGGGGACCAGTGCGGGGCACATACTTTTCCATATATCGAATCAAAAAACAGTTCGGCCATTGTAGAACATGAAGCCACTACTTCCAAAATAGGGGAAGACCAGATATTTTACCTCAATCAACGCGGAATTGAAACAGAGAAGGCGGTGGCATTGATTGTAAACGGGTATGCAAAAGAAGTGTTGAACCAATTGCCGATGGAGTTTGCGGTGGAGGCACAAAAACTGCTTGCAATTTCACTGGAAGGAAGTGTGGGGTAGGGGGTCACCATCTTCAAATTTAAAAATAATTGAACAGACGCCTAATGAACATACTTGATTCATTAAAGTTTCAATGCTGATTTGGAGGATTAAATTTTGGGCCAGTCATATCTGCTATTCAAATTAAAAACAACCAACAAAAAAAAATAAACAAGCAATATGTTAATCATAAAAAATCTGAGAGCATCGGTAGAAGGAAAGGAGATACTGAAGGGGGTAAACCTGGAAGTGAAGACGGGTGAGATACATGCCATCATGGGCCCCAATGGTTCCGGTAAAAGCACATTGGCTTCCGTTTTGGCCGGAAACAATAACTATGAAGTAACAGCAGGTGAAGTATGGCTGGATGGAAAGGACCTGCTGGAATTATCACCGGAGGACCGGGCAAGAGAGGGAGTGTTTTTAGCATTTCAATACCCGGTAGAAATCCCGGGCGTTTCCAATATCAATTTCTTAAGAACCGCCATGAATGAAATAAGGGCCTACCGCAATCTGCCGGTTTTGGAAGCCAAAGAATTCCTTAAAATGGTGAAAGAGAAACAAAAGCTGGTGGAGTTTGATGCAGCGCTCACTAACCGTTCTTTAAATGAAGGGTTTTCAGGAGGCGAAAAAAAACGAAATGAAATTTTTCAACTGGCTATGCTCGATCCCAAATTGGCCATCCTCGACGAAACTGATTCGGGTCTGGACATTGATGCATTAAGGATTGTGTCAAAAGGAGTCAATACGCTTCGTTCCGAAAAAAACGCCTTTGTATTGATCACCCATTATCAACGCTTGCTGGATTATATTGTTCCTGATTTTGTACATGTGTTGTACAACGGACAAATAGCCAAAACAGGTTCCAAAGAGTTAGCCCTCGAACTGGAAGAAAAAGGTTACGACTGGCTGAAAGAAGAAGTAAAGGAAAAGGAACTGGCATAAATTAATATCCATGATCACACAAATAACGAATTCATTATACGATCAGTTGATTGCAGATTTTGAGTTAAAGTCTATTTTATCTGCATCTTCAGAACCTGCAAGGTTGCAGCAATTGAGGGCAACTGCTTTTGAGCAATTCCGGCTGAATGGTTTTCCAACAACAAAAGTAGAAGACTGGAAATATATCAACCTTGCTCCATTCTTAAAAGGCGAATTTAATACCGAACCAACGGATGAACCATTACCTGGATTGGATGAGGCAATAGCAAAAGCTACCATACCAAAACTGGATTGTTATCAGGTTATAATGGTGAATGGTCAGTACCAGGCTGAACTTTCTCATATTGTTCCGGGCGAGGCGATTCATATTTCAACGCTTTCATCAGCCATCAACCAACCTGCATTCCAATCCCATTTTGGAAAGTATATAGACTTAGATAAAAATCATTTTGCCGCATTGAATACCGCCCTGTACAGGGATGGTTTATTTATTGGAATGGCAGCAAAAGCTATTGCAGACAAACCGCTGCACATCATCCATATTACTACTGCTGACAGCAATTTATTTTTGCAGCCACGTCACCTGTTTGTAATTGGAGCTCATGCCGAAATAAGTATTATTGAAAGTTTTGTATCTGTAGACGGCAATAACGACGTCGCAAAACTGGTAGTAAATAATGTTTCAGAAATAGTGGTAGGAGAACAGGCACATTTGAAACATTATTACATTCAGACAGGTCATCCAAACACCAGCTACATTCATCATACCCAAATCGAACAAAAGTCATCCAGCGGGTATAATAATTATAAAGCATCCTTTCCCGGAACCGGCTTATTAAGAAATAATCTGAACGTATCATTAAATGGCGAAAACATTGAAAGCCACCTGTACGGCTTATACCTTGCGGGGGGAAAGCAATTAGTAGATAATCATACGATCGTTGACCACCTGAAACCCCATTGTTATAGCAATGAATTGTATAAAGGTGTAATGAAGGACGAAGCCATAGCAGTATTCAATGGTAAAGTATTGGTACGAAAAGATGCCCAGAAAACCAATGCATTTCAAAAGAACAATAACCTGATGCTGAGTAAAACAGCGGTAGTAGATTCTAAACCACAACTGGAAATTTTTGCGGATGATGTGAAGTGCAGCCATGGCAGTACAATCGGCCAGTTCAATGAAGATGCGCTTTTTTACCTGAAAGCCAGGGGAATCGGGGAGGATAAAGCAAAGGCATTATTAATTCATGCATTTGCTTATGATGTTACGGAGAAGGTTCCCTTACCGGCCGTGCAGGCTTATATCAATCATTTAATTGAAGAGGGGTTGGGAGGAAGAGGGGTTGGGAGGATGAGTGATGAGTGATGAATGATGAGTGATGAATGATGAGTGATGGGTGATGGGTGATGAGTAGTGAACGATGAATGATAATTGATGAATGATGATTAATGAAGGAGATGAATGATGATAATGAATAATACTGAAAGGAACAACACAGAAAAATGAACGCAATAATTGATTTTTAAAACATGAGGACAGAGACTACAACATATCAGCCAACCTTAGATATAGAAAAGGTTCGAAAAGATTTTCCGATTCTTGGCAGAAGCATCAATGGCCGGCCGCTGGTTTACCTTGATAATGCGGCTACCTCCCAGAAACCATGGCAGGTTATTAAAGCCATTGAGCATTATTATACCGGTCTTAACAGCAACGTCCACCGGGGAGTGCATCACCTGAGCCAGTTGGCCACCGATGCGTTTGAAGCTTCCAGGAAAACTATAGCTGCATTTATTAATGCAAAAAACGATTACGAAGTAATCTATACCAGGGGTACTACCGAAGGTATTAACCTGGTTGCTTCCAGTTATGGAAAACAGTTTGTACAATCCGGCGACGTGATCATTATTTCCGCTATGGAGCATCATTCCAATATAGTTCCATGGCAAATGCTTTGTGAAGAAAAAGGTGCGTTGTTGAAAGTAATTCCCATCAATGAAAAAGGAGAATTATTGATAGATAGTTTTAAAGCAATGCTGGGCGAAAAGGTAAAACTGGTAGCGGTTACTTATGTCTCCAATTCGCTGGGCACCATTAACCCTGTTCGTGAAATTATTGAACTGTCGCATGAGCAAAATATCCCGGTGTTGCTGGATGCTGCGCAGGCTATCCAGCATATTGCGGTGGATGTTCAGGAATTGGACGTTGACTTTCTTGTTTTTTCAGGACACAAATTATATGGCCCCACAGGTATAGGTGTATTGTATGGAAAAGAAAAATGGCTGAACCAGATGCCGCCTTACCAGGGTGGGGGAGAGATGATTAAGACCGTAAGTTTTGAAAAAACCACCTTCAACGAATTACCATTTAAGTTTGAAGCGGGCACACCAAATATTGAAGCATCCATTTGCCTGGGCGCAGCTATTGATTATGTGAATGAAATTGGTTTGAATGATATTCAGCAATACGAACATGAATTACTGCAATACGCCACCGAAAAATTAGCGGGAATTGACGGCATACAATTAATTGGTACGGCAGATAACAAGGCAAGCGTGGTGTCTTTCATCATTGATAAATTACATCCTTATGATGTAGGGTTGATACTCGACAAACTCGGTATAGCGGTTCGGACAGGCCATCATTGTACACAACCATTAATGGATTTCTTTGGCATCCCGGGTACCATCAGGGCTTCATTTGCGTTTTATAACACCAGGGAAGAGATTGATTCATTAGCCGAAGCTGTTAAGAAAGCCATCTCCATGCTGGCATAAACCATCAATCTTCTACCTTCTACCTTCAACCTTCATCAACCATCAACCTTCAACAAACAGATGACAATTAACGAAACACAGGACGAACTGATTGAAGAGTTTTCGCTCTTTGGCGACTGGATGGAAAAATATGAGCATATTATCCAGATGGCAAAGGAATTACCCCTGATAGACGAAATACATAAGAAGGATGAAAACCTGATAAAAGGATGCCAGGCAAAAGTATGGCTGCACGCTGATTTTAAAGAAGATAAAACTCTTTTCAGTGCCGATAGTGATGCGATTATTACAAAGGGTTTGGTAAGTATGGTAGTGCGTATTCTCTCTAACCACTCACCCGCAGAAATTGTTGCAGCGGATCTTTATTTTGTTGATAAAATCGGATTAAAAGAACACCTTTCTATGACAAGGTCAAACGGGTTATTGTCGATGATCAAACAAATGAAAATGTACGCAATCGCACTACAGTCTAAAGAAAATCTAAATTGATATGTTAGATACCATCCAAACAGAAATAAAGATTATAGAGGCATTAAAAACAGTTTACGATCCGGAAATGCCGGCAGATATTTATGAGCTCGGGCTGGTGTACGAAACCAATATAAAAGAAAATGGATTTGTAAATATCAAGATGACCTTAACCGCACCCGGCTGCCCGGTAGCAGGCGAAATTATTATGGAGGTTGATCAAAAGGTTCGTATGGTGGAAGGGGTAACTGATGTAAATGTGATGCTCACTTTTGATCCGCCATGGAACAGGGAAATGATGAGTGAGGAAGCTAAACTGGATCTTGGCTTTTTGTAAATCGGGGTTGAAAGGCATTAATTTAAATGCGACAAATCTCTTAAAATTTAATTTCAATCTTCTTATTAACGGTAACCTTTTACCTGGTTTAGTCGTTTCTTTTTTAGATACTTTCCCTTATATTTTAACCATGGTACAACGCTGGATATAGTTTGATAAAAATGGAGAACTGATTTTTAAAATTTTAAAAAAACTACAGATAAACTTATTTCGTTAATGTAAGTTTTAATATTGTACAAACAGAAAAATGTTTAATTTACAATTGCTTATAATTCATCCATACAAAATTAATTTCCGGAATATGAAGAAATTTTTTAAACTAACTGTGGTATTGGTTTTTACAATTTCGTGCCTGGGTTCCTCCGCACAAAAATTACTAAAACCAATTCCAAAGAAACCCCTTCGCTGTTACACAGTAGAACGTATAAATGAACTCAGGGAAATTCACCCCAAAGCAGAAACGGATGCACAGTTTGAAAGTTGGATGAATCAGAAAATAAAAGAGAGAAAGCAATTCGCACAGCGTCCCGCAACAGTTAACTATACCATTCCCGTTGTATTTCATATTATACACAATGGCGAAGGAGTAGGTACATCGCCTAATGTGGGTGCCATCAATATCCAGGAACAGATGCTTCAGCTTAATAAAGATTTTGGCAATCTTTCCAACAGCCAGTACGCTTCCGCAACGGCCACCGGCATCCAGTTTGTATTGGCGGAAAAGGATCCTACTAACAATGTACTTGCCGAGCCAGGCATCGATCGGATTGACAGGAATGCAAAATCCTGGAACAGTTATGCAGCAAGCGGCTGGAATCCTTCTTATATTGATGGCACTGTAAAACCAAATTCAACCTGGAACTCAAATAATTATTTCAACGTGTGGGTAATTCCGAATTTAACCAGCGGATCAACCGATATTTTGGGATACTCCACTTTTCCATCCAGTTCTACCTTAGCAGGGCTTAATAACAATGAAACCGATAATACTGCCGGTATAGTTATTCTTTCCAGTACGGTCGGCAGTTCATTTTTCCCCAACAATTGCAATAACGAGTATGGCTTGGGTAAAACGATGGCCCATGAAGCAGGCCATTTTTTAGGTCTGAGGCATATCTGGGGCGATAGCAACTGCGGCACTGATTTTTGTACTGATACCCCTATCCACACCGAAGCTAATTACGGCGTACCTACCCATCCAAAATCTAATAGTTGTGGTACCGCCGATGAAATGTTTGAAAATTATATGGATTACTGCGATGATATCGTACTAAATACATTTACTTCCAACCAGGCTGACCGGGTACAAATTGTAATGTTAAACAGCCCGAGACGTTTGTCACTTACTACCTCCAGTGTGGGAGCAGTGCCCGTTGCTGGTACCAATAGAATATCTTTTGCTAATTGCAGCGGTGTTTTAAGCGTGATGGAATCCGGCACCACTGGTACGTACCCAAGATACCGCGATGTAAACTTGACCCTCAATGTAGATGATAAGGCAAGCGGGGCGGCCACTGTCAATGTAACAGCGACTGGCACTGCGGTAAATAACTTTCATTACCAGTTGTTAACGCCTTCATTAACCTTTGCCGCAGGCGAGAATTACAAAAATGTACGAATCCGGGTTTTTGATAATGCGGAAGTAGATGGTGATAAAACCGTAATTGTAAATTACTCCATATCTGGTTCAGGTGTAAGAACCGCCCTTTCGGCACAAAGCGTAACTATTACTATCAAGGATAATGACAACGTAGTTGTAGGAAATAATCCAGTAACAATTTATTCCGAAAATTTTGGAACAACAGGAGGGTTTTTCCCTTCTGGCTGGCTCACTGGCTCATTTCTGCCAACTGCGCCGGGACCTAATGTCTGGAATGTAGGAGGTAATGGCGGGTTGGATGTTATTGGACAGGCTTTGTATATCACCAATAACAACAGCACAAAGCCACTTTCTTATTCGATTGATCAGGAATCGGGGACTGTAGCTGTTACGCCAAAGTTGAATGTAACCGGTTATACAAATGCAACATTGTCTTTTAACTATAAATGTAATGGTGAAGAGGATACTGATGGCATTTGGGATTTTGGCTCCCTGATGTATTCTTTTGATAATGCAAATTTTACGACATTGAGTAATAACGTTGGTGTTCCATATGTGTACGTAAAAACACCGTCAATAACAAATTCCGGTAATATTTTATTGCCAAACAATGTTCAGGATACAGAATTTTCAATTGGATTCAGATGGTATAATGATAATAATACAGGGGATGATCCTCCATTCCTTGTAGATGATATCATATTAACCGCCAATCCTTATCAAGTTGAAACCACCATAAGCAGTAGTTTTGCGTATGATATCAGAACAGGAAACACAACCAATAACTTCAAAAGTATCAGTAATAAAGTAATCAGCGTTATCAAAAATGCGTCCGAAAATATCACGGGGCTAACTGCGCAGATAACAGAGGCTGGCACCGGAACTGTTCCGGTAACGACTGCGGCCGGTAGTTACCTTCGCACTCAAAAGGTATTCAAGATTAGTCCTTCAGTTGTAAACAATACCGTAGCATACCAGGGTACTTTATATTTTACAACAGCAGAGTTGGCAATTTGGGGAGCAGACAGGTTAAACCTTAAGATTTTAAAAGTAAAGGACGGCGTTTCGTTAAGCAGTACATTGAACCAAAGCAATGCAGAGCTAATAACGCCAACGGTGTTAGAAAATGTGGCAGGTGGATATATTACTTATACCGCTAATTTTACAGGCTTTTCCCAGTTTATGCTGGTTTCGCCATTGACCAGTTTGCCGGTGAGTTTGATTAGTTTTCAGGCTACTGCACTAGAAAAAAACATTCAACTAGTTTGGAGTACTTCGCAGGAAATCAACAACCGAGGATTCATTATAGAAAGAAGCCTGGATGGTACCAGCTTCAGCCAGGTAGGCTGGGTTGACGGAAACGGTACAACGCCGCTTACAACCACCTATAATTTTACTGATAATTTTGTTCAGCCAAATGTTACCTATTTCTATCGCATCCTGCAGGTTGATATTGATAACCGGCAGGTATATTCACAGGTTCGCAACGCAAGATTGAAACCTGGGTCCAGAATTTCAATAACCGTTAATCCCAACCCGGCAAAGGATTATGTAAACCTGTTTATAAAGGGTACCAATAATAAAGCAACCGTAGAACTGGTTAATGGGATAGGACAAAAACTATTGCAAAAAAATGAAATCAATACCGCCAATGGAATATATAGGCTATCATTACCCGGGCTGAGTAAAGGCGTTTATATCATTGTGGTTTATTTACCCGAAGGAGCATATACTAAGAAAATAATTGTTCAATAGGCAAGGGTTTCATATTTTTATTTATCATGGTAATCAAGGTTACCAGGATTTTTTTATGATCTAAATTGACTAACGCTGTCAGATAATAGGGCCAGTTAGTGCTAATTCTTTTTAAAATAATGATTAGTCCAATAGGAGCTATGGCAATAAAACTAACAACATGTTTTCACTTTTGGAGACGTTGCATTAAATATAAACGACACAAGTAATTAATAGACACAGGACTGGAGTCAATAAGTTACTGGTGTTTTGTCTCATTGTTCATAGGGTGGGGTAGTCAGTCGGTATTCTACACCCCAAATCCGATATCATCCGGTAATGGCTTTCCTTTTGTTATCTTCGTAGTTCTATCAGCCAGGCCATCGTTCTCCCCTTACGGGAGGAAGGAAAGTCCGGACAGCAAAGAGCAACATACCGGTTAA
>JBBQTL010000194.1:0-11402 GCA_038213285.1 Chitinophagales bacterium | reverse complement strand
TTTATTTCATCATATCCACGGGGGCCACGGGTAGCAAAACTGTCGTTGCCTGCATCCGGACCTACTTCGCCCCAATACAAATAACTGTTCTTTTGATCAACAGAAATGCGGTATGGATTCCTGTTCCCCATCACATAAATTTCAGGCCTTGTTTTATCCGTGCCCTTCGGGAAAAGATTGCCTTCCGGTATTTCATAGCTGCCATCATCTTTTACCCTTATCCGCATAATCTTGCCCCGTAGGTCGTTTGTATTTCCTGACGATCGCCTTGCATCGTACTGCTCGTGACCAGGTAAATCATTTAATGGCGCATATCCACTATTCACATATTTTACCCCGTTTTCATTGAAAGGAGTGGAATTATCACCTGCCGAAAAATATAATAACCTGTCGGGGCCAAATGCAATAGAACCTCCTGTATGGCAACAAATTTCTCTCTGGGATTTTACTTCAAGGATTACTATTTCAGTTGCCTTATCGAGGGTATCGTTTTTAAATGTAAAACGGGATAATCGGTTCACTGAACTATCAGACGGGCTGTAGTAAATGTATACCCAGTTGTTCTTTGCAAAATCGGGGTCTTTAGAAAGTCCCATCATCCCTTCTTCTGCATTCACCCCGGGAGTTTTCAATGTTTTCCAGTATACATCCAAAAATCCTACCTGTTTTACCTTCTTTGTTTCACTCTTATATAATAGAATTTCTCCTCTTCGCTGAATTACCAGGATATCAAGGTTTGGAAGTACCGTCATTTCTGTTGGTTCAAAAAATTCACCTTCCGCCAACTGGGTTTTAGAAAAACGGTCTTCGTCGGGCGGAAGTTGCGTTGTTGCTTTTGCATAATTAATTTCTACATTATCGCCGATGGCATATTCAATTCCGCCCAGGATGTGTTTAAGATAAGGCTCCTCTGAGAAGGATTCTTTTGTATGCCCCAGTGCAGTATAAAAAGCTCTTCCACCATCATAATCGTGGTACCAGGCCATCGGATGATTATCACCATTTTCACCTCCGTGGTATGTTTTTTCGTCGATGGTCAATAGCAGCTTTACCTCTTTATTCAGTTTTTTATAACTGTAAAATTCGTCGGTGCGTTTCCACTGTTTTGGCAGATGTTTGGTAGCGTCATTGTCCTGGTCCACTACATTCAGCACGCCTTCCTGCACATTTGGAAAAGTGTCGTGTATGCCGGGATGGCTTAAGAAATACCCACCGGTTAACCGTCCGTACCAGCCCCAGTCGTACTCACAATCCGCTGCAGCGTGTATCCCCATAAATCCTCCGCCTCCCTGGATGTATCGTTCAAACGCTGCCTCCTGGTAATGATTCAATACATTGCCTGTGGTGCTTAAAAAAACAATTGCAGCGTAATTCTTCAAACTGTCTTCATTGAATATGGATGCATCTTTTGTAGTATCCACATCAAAATTATGCTGGCTGCCCAGTTTTTGTATTGCTACAATACCATCCGCAATAGACTCATGCAGGTAGCCGGCAGTTTTACTAAAAACCAAAACTTTGGGTTTCCCCGAACGTTTGTTGGAACAGGAAAATGTTAGCAAAACAATCGCAAGGAATGCCAGTGCCTTCAGAAAAACAGCGGAGTATTTCATATTGATTTTGTCAGTTGATTTATGCATGCTTAATTAATCTTTTTATTTTAAAACTATCCTTTGCAGCAACTCTTGCTGCCTGCCAGAAAGCAAACTTTTAAATGAATGCGTTATTATAAAAAGAATGAAGGCAGCAAGTGTTTACCTTTTTACCGTTTTAATTTTTTGTTTCTGGATGCAAGCTTAGAATTGGCTAAGTTAGATAAACCTGTAGAAAATAAATCAATTTATACGGATAACAATTTTTTCATCTTCTTAAAAACTGATTTGGATGATGACTTAGGATTTAGACAGTGAGGGATATTTATGAATTTGCATTTACGCGGTATAACAATATTCCTGCATGTTTGAAGCTACCTTGAAAATTTGAAATGGCTAATATACAAGCGCTGGAATATAATTTTTATTTGTGCATCTCCAAATCATACAACAATCAATTACATCTTATGCTTTAGCTTTACTATTGAACTTATCTTTCGGCTATGTCAATGCTTTCAAATGAACGGGTGAAAATTTTCCTTTCCCTTTTTAAAGGCAGGGAGGATGTCTTTGCAATCCGGTGGGAAAGAGATGGCAAAACCGGGTACATGCCCGCATACAATTTAGATTGGATTGACTTTTCAAAACATAAGGCGACAGGCGGTACTTTAAAGAATTATCCTGCTAAACAATATGTAAAACTTACGGAAGAAAGAATCAGTCATCATCTCATAGGAAAGGAAGTAATCGGCCTTTATCCATTGTTACCCGACAATAGTTCCTGGTTTATTGTGGCAGATTTTGATGAAAGCGAAAGCAGTACAAAAACCTGGATAGACGAGTGCAGGCTTTTTATAGCAACTTGCAGTCGTTACCAGCTTCCGGCTTACCTGGAACGTTCCAGAAGCGGCAAGGGCGGACATGTTTGGATTTTCTTTGAGTCGCCATATCCTGCTTACAAAAGCAGGAAAATAGTGCTGCATATTTTAGAATTTGTAGGTATTATTTCTCCATTTGGTAAAAACTCCAACTATGACCGGTTGTTTCCTAACCAGGATTATCATTCCGGAGAAGGGCTGGGCAACCTGATTGCATTACCACTTCAAAAACAAGCACTGGAAGATAATAACGCCTGTTTTATTGACCCTGGCACCCAAATTCATTTTGAAGATCAATATCTTTTTTTACAAATTATCAAAAAGGTTTCTATAAGCCATTTGAATGAAATCTACCATACTATTTCAAACCCGCTTACAGATGTTCCAACAACTGAAGCCCGGATTTCATCCAATCAAACAGAAATTTCTATTACATTAAATAACCAGGTTTCAATTTTACGGGCTCAATTAACTACTGAATTAGTAAAATTTTTAAAAGATCGCCTCAACTTTGTCAATACCGATTTTATCATCAAAAAGAAGCTCGGCAAAAACACCTTTGGCACGGAACCCTATTTCAAAATGCTTCGTGAAAAAGATGGAGTTGTTATTGTACCCCGGGGTTTTATTGGTAACCTTATTCGTTTCTGCATTGATAAAAATATAAGTTACCGCCTGGTGGATGAACGAAAGAAACTCACTGAAGTTAACTACCAGTTTAAAGCCGCCCTGTATGAATATCAGCAAGCCGCTGTTAATGTTACGCACAAAAAAGAGATGGGTGTTATTGTGGCACCTCCCGGGTCGGGCAAAACCATTATGGGCCTGGGTATCGTGGCTGTCAAAAAACAACCTGCTCTAATCATTGTCCATCGAAAGCAGTTGTTCGACCAGTGGGTGGAACGTATACAGTCTTTTCTTGGTATTGCTGAACCGTTTATTGGCAAAATATCGCCAGGCCGGCAAAAAGTTGGCACTCATATTACAGTGGTGATGATACAAAGCCTGGCTACTATTGAAGAATCGGACAGCCTGTTCAATTCTTTTGGATTAATCCTTGTTGACGAATGCCATCATGTGCCGGCTAAAACGTTCAGAGAGGTTATCAGCCGCTTTTCTTCCTACTTTTTGTACGGGCTTACAGCTACACCTATCAGAAAGAACAATGATGAAAAGCTCATCTTTATTCATATAGGCGATGTTATTCATGAGGTGAAATCTGGCAATGAAAATAAAATGTCTGCGGGGAAAGTATCTGTAATCATCAGGGAAACAAATTTGTTCGTTCCATTTGATTTTAAAACAGATAAACCTGAAACGCTCTATCAAATATTAATACACGATTCTGCAAGGAATCAACTCATACTGGATGATATAAAAACGGAATTAAACACAGGAAAGAAAATATTGGTACTCACAGAAAGAAAAGTACATATCAATGTATTGCATCAATACCTGAAAAATAAATTTGAAGTAATCACCATTTCCGGCGAAGATTCAGCAGCGGCAAAAAAATCAAAACTCCATCAAATAAAAGCGGGGCATTTCCAGGTGTTGATCTCAACCGGGCAGTTCTTTGGTGAAGGAACCGACCTGGATAATTTAGACTGTCTAATATTGGCATACCCCTTTGCATTTGAGGGTAAACTTATACAATATATCGGCAGGGTTCAACGTACAGAAATTACTCCTATCATCTACGATTACAGGGATATCTATATTGATTATTTAGAAAAACAATTCAGGCAAAGAAACCGGTATTACAAAAAGCTGTTAAATGCTGGACAGTTACAGAAATTTGACGAAATGACCCTGCTATTCAATGAATACACCTTTTATGTGAATACGGAAGATATTGCATTACCAATAGGCTGTTTGGATTTACCCATGGAAGTAGAAAAATTCAAAGAAGGAATTATATGGAAACTAAGGGTATTAAGTTATGATGAAGAAACCGCTGAGCTGATGACAGAGATTACCGATTACAACAGCCCGGAAGAAAAACATACCGGTAAACAAAGGGCATTGCAATTTTTAATTATAGATAAAATTAAATTCAGGTCGCTGGATACGGGTAAATTTTTACGATCGGTAATGCTTAAAAAAAATCCATACATTCAAAAAACATCAGTACCTGAGACAAGTTATGAAGCATTCAGTCAGCATACACGTGAGCCTGCAATAGGTTATGAATCACCAAAAATGCTGGCCCCTCCGGTGGAAAAACCAATTGAAAGAACACTTAAAAAAACAATAAAAGTTCCCTTTGATAAACTACAATTTCTGCATGCGCTTGTTAGCTTTCCCCTGTTTATTGAGGAGTTTCAAAAGGAGTTTATATTTGAAATTGAGAACACCGATATAAGGCCGGAATTTGAAGCAGTAAAGGAATATTTCGCCAGGATATTGAAGAAGAAACAGGTAATAGTTGAAATTGAAATCCATCATAAAGACAACGAAATTATAAGCGCCACTGCCACTTCGGAAGACATTGATAAAATAAACAGCGGCATAATTGACAGTGTTCGTTTTGAATTTGTGAAAAAGGAGATATTCAGTTTTAAAAGAAAAAACGACCATTCAACCATTTTAAATACAATGGATAAACTGTTGGCAGATGAAAAAAATAACACCGTTCCACTATTTAAATCGGAACAGGAATTGATTAACGAGATGCTCAACATTAAAAAT
Source organism: Chitinophagales bacterium (assembly GCA_038213285.1). GTDB lineage: Bacteria > Bacteroidota > Bacteroidia > Chitinophagales > Chitinophagaceae > Ferruginibacter. The sequence goes on along the minus strand of JBBQTL010000194.1, from coordinate 6,241 downwards.
TCCAAACATTATCTTCAGCTGAAATACCTATCCGCCCGGCACTTATCTTCGATACTAAAAATTCGGTTCGCTGTCAATCCCTTCTCCTTCCTGTTTTTGCTGGATGGAGATAAAAAATACCATATCGTTTGGGAATCGCTGAACAGTGAAGAAGCTACTTATATCTGGCATTTTGAAAAATCAATGGATGCCTTGCGAAAAGGGTTAAAGGAAATTGAAATAATATTGAATGAAATAAAAGCCACCAGCAAACTGGATTATCTCAGAAAACAACAGAACAATTTTAGCCGGATTATTCATGATTATACTGACGCAAAAAGCGGGTTTACTGCCTGGAAAGGGCTCCTGGAGGAAAAGTTGAATTAAGGCACGTCACCTTCGAGGCCAGGAAATCGGAAGCAGCATTAGTGTTCTGGAAATTGGATCGTTTTCCTTTCTACATATAATGCATGTCTGCAAGGTACCGGTAAACTTATTTTGGATAAGAGGGTCGGGTTATTTGGCAATGAAAGCATTGTCATGTGTAAAATCTTGTTTATGAGCAGCCCTTTTGTAATTACAAAAAACAATGTGTTTACTTTGGGATTAATATAAAACATGAACCGCAACACTTTACCAGGACTATCATAGAAGGAATTTTATTTGAGATAAACCGTATTGGAAAACACTGGAAGAACATGTACTTTGCCCGAACAGTATTTTCCTAAAAAAATCTTCATGGAATTTACATGAAACATTTTGAGATTTTTGAAAAACTTATTGTAAAATTGAAAGATGATTCCAAAAATATCATCAAACAGCAATCATTATAAAAAAACAATTATCATTGTGAAAAGAAGCTATCATTTATAGAGTTGTTATTGCTTCTTCTTTGCACTGTCGTTACACAACAGATAGCGCACATAGAAACAATTCAAAAGCCTGGTACCAGGCAATAATTTTATATGAGCTGAAGCTTATTGAGTTATAGTGGAAGAAAATTTATAAAAAAAAATTGGGGAAACGGTGATGTGAAGTCTACGGAGTTTTCTAATCATCCCCGACAGCGGCGGAATTTAATTTAATGTTGGTAGTAAAATAATAACTTCATCCTCAGGTTTAAAGTTATTTTGAGTCAACTGTCGAAGGAATGATAACCGTTCATATGACAGCATCTTCAGCTAAATAATTTTAACCATTTTATTATCAAAACGAAAATTGCTTTATGATTGATTTTAAAAAAACATACCCTTTTTTTTATAGCCTGGCTGCTGTCTTACTAATTGCCAACCTGGTGCTCACACTAAAAGGATTACATAACGTGGCCGGCTGGGTGCTATTGCTTTTTTTCATTAGCCTGGCATTGGCATTCAGAGGGAATGAAAAGCTTAAAGGCCTTTCTTTTACATTTGTCATATTTGGTGCGGTTTCATTGGCTATGTATAATCCGGGGTATTTTCAGCAATGGGGTAATTTTAAATTAAGTAACCTGATTACTCCGCTCATACAATTGATCATGTTTGGCATGGGAACTTCTATGAGCATGAAAGATTTTGCAGCAGTAATCAAAACACCAAAAGGGGTAGTGATTGGAGTAATGAGTCAATTCATTATCATGCCCCTGGTTGGGTATACGCTTGCTACTACAACTGGTTTTCCGCCAGAAATAGCCGCAGGTATTGTATTGATTGGATGTTCACCCAGCGGACTTGCATCCAATGTAATGTGTTTCCTGGCTAAGGCTAACCTGGCTCTATCACTCACTGTTACCTCCATCACCACATTATTGGCGCCATTTGTAACCCCTTTTTTAATGAAAATCTTTGCCGGGGAAATGGTGGAGATCGATGTATTAAAAATGATGTGGGATATATCTAAAATGATTATTATTCCAATCGGTGCCGGATTGATATTCAACAAACTATTAAGCGGTAAATCTAAATGGCTCGACGATGCCATGCCACTTGTATCCATGTTTGGAATTGCCTTCATCCTCATCATCATTGTAGCTGCAGGCAGAGATAATTTATTAAAAATCGGGCCGCTTTTAATGGTAGTGGTGATCATTCATAATTCATTTGGCTATTTATTAGGGTATTGGTCCGCACGCCTGTTTAAAATGTCTGAAAAAGATTGCAGAACCATTGCCATAGAAGTAGGTATGCAAAATGCCGGTCTGGCCTCTGGCATTGCAAAAGAAATGGGAAAAATTGCAACTGTAGGTCTTGCGCCGGCAGTATTTGGTCCGCTAATGAATATCAGCGGATCCATCCTTGCCAGTTGGTGGCACAACAGGCCACCGGAAGATGAATCAGCAAAAATAGACACCCCGGCAAATTAAAAAGTTATTTATCAATTTAAATATAAAAAACCATGATTAAGTATTTGTTGTTTTTTTCAATATGCATTTGTGCAGGCCTGCAATCTAACAGTCAGCAGGTACAAATAAGTAAAGAAGAATTAATTGCTTTGACTCCGGAATGGAAAGGCGAACGCTTTCATGATGGAAGGCCGAAAGTATCGGACGATATAATCCGCAGAATGAAAGCAGTGAGTGTGGAAGAGGCATGGGCAACGATGAGCAACGATGGTTACCGGTACCAGATTGCTGACGGATGGGAAGTAATCAATCCGGATAGTGTATTGGTGGGCCGTGCAGTTACAACCACGTTTATGCCCGGACGTCCTGATGTATGGAAAGCAATTGATTCATTGGGAAAAAAAGAAGGCAGAAGGGCCCAAAATGTATGGGCCGTAGAAATGCTGGTAAAGGGTGATGTATATGTTGCTGACCAGTTTGGCGCTAAGAGAAACGGACCTACCATTGGTGATAATGTAGGTAATGCTATTTATGCAAAAACAGGAAATGGAATTGTGTATGACGGCGCATTAAGAGATGTGGAGGGCCTTAAAGAAATAGGTGGCTTTACGTCTTACTACACCAGCTACGATCCATCTTATCATAATCCCGGAGGAGGACCCAACAGAGATTTGACTACCATGATTGTTGGCATTAACAAGCCCACACGCATCCGCACAGTAACAGTAATGCCTGGCGATGTGGTATTAGGCAAAATGGGTGTGGTGGTATTTATTCCACCGCAATTGGCGGAGAAGGTTGTAACCACTTCTGAAATCGTACGATTGAGAGACATGTTTGGTCATCAGCGTTTGAAAGAAGGGAAATATACAGCAGGACAAATTGATACCCGTTGGGCAGATGAAATTGAAAAAGATTTTTCTAAATGGCTGAACGATCGCATCAATGAGTTGCCTGTAGGAAAAGCGCAGATACAAGAATTTTTGAAAGAACGTACCTGGTAAAATAAACAACATTTCAAGTAAAATAAAAACTAAAACAAATGTCAAATTCATCAAGAAGAAACTTTATCAGTAAAGCAGCCCTTGCTGCTGCAATAACTCCATTTGCCTCTTTATCAACCTTTGGACGTGGACTTGAGGACGCTATTGATAGAACACCAAAAGCTTCGGCTCCTTCCGATTTAATAATAAAGGATGTAACCTGTGCTTTTGTAAAGGGAAGTTTGTTCATCAAAATGACAACTAACCAGGATATTGTAGGCTATGGTGAAGGTGTAGATGCAGTGCCCGGAACTTATTACCTGGCAAAAAATTTTGGCAACCGGCTCAAGGGAAAAAGCCCGCTAAATGTAAATCGCCTGGTGGAAGATATCCGTAAGGGAGGTTTCTTCCAGGGAGCACAGTCAGGGATGTATGTTGCAGTGATGAGTGCTATAGAACATGCACTTTGGGATCTTACCGGTAAAGCATTGGGTCTGCCCGTCTACCAATTAATGGGAGGTAAATTTCGTGATAAAGTGAGAGTTTATTGCGACACGGCTTTATACCAGACGAATAATCCTAAGCCTAAAGATTTTGCTGACGCTGCAAAAAAGTCAAAGGAGATGGGTTTCAATGCCATTAAATTTGATTTGGACCAGGCTAGTGATCCCGGCAAATATGACCGGTATAACTGGACTGCCAGCCCTATGGAATTGCGCCGCATGATGGAACAAATGACGGCAGCTCGTGACGAGGTTGGTCCGGATATTGATATTTGTGTGGATATGCATGGCCGTTATGATGCAGTAACAGGAGAAAAAGTGGCCAAAATGCTTGAACCGCTTAATTTAATGTGGTTGGAAGAACCCATTCCTGCGGAGAACCCTGAAGCTTATAAAAAAATAACGGATTCTACCAGCACACCAATTTGCGCCGGGGAAAACCATTACCTGGCTTATGGTTTTAAAAGGTTACTGGATATAGGTGCGGTGGATATTGTGATGCCTGATCTTCAGAAATGCGGTGGCCTTGCTGAAGGACAACGTATTGCCAATCTAGCCAATTTATCTTACGTGCCTTTCGCTCCGCACATGGTAGCCTCTTTCCTTGGCGCTATGGCATGTGCCCATGTATGTGCATCGGTGCCTAACTTTCTTATCATGGAATGGCAATCGTATTTTCATACTCAACCAATGTTTAAAGATATAGTTAAATACGATGGTGAGTGGGTTGAAAAGAGTTTCATCACCGTTTCAAACAAACCTGGAATTGGAGTTGATTTAAATGAGGAAGGAATGAAAAAGTATGCTATACCCGGAGTGCCATTTTTTGAATAATAATTAACTATACTTCGCAAGGTTAGAAAAGTGAATTATAAAATAATAGAACAAATATTATTTGTGTTGACAGCCAGTAGGACGGCCTCAACTAAAAAGTGCTAGAAAAATAAATCATTGGGCGTTAAGAAATCAAGGCTGTCTGAGCCGGCATTGTCCACGAAGTATTTAGCTACTTCCGGCGAGTTCCTTGATTTTAGACCAATAATTTTTTTTCAGCCTTTTTAGTTGCAGCCTTGATTATTTTTGTTTCTTTTTTTTATCAAGAAAAAAAAGAAAGCAGGGACTACAATATTCAGAAAGTCCTCGCCGATAAGATATCTGTCAATAATTGCCATCAAATCATGATCTAAAGAAAAATGGAGTGTTATCAATGGTGAGCCTTCTAAAATTATTCCCTTCAAAACAACGTACGGTATACAATCAAAAAAATGTATTATGAAACTAAACAACAGTATTCTTTTCCTCTTGTTAAGTATTTCTTTTAGCGGTTACTTATCCGCACAAACTATTTCTAAAGAAGAATTGATTTTTCTTACTTCGGAATGGAAAGGCGAACGATTTACTGACGGAAGACCAAAAATCCCAGACAGCTTGTTAGTAAGAGCTAAGCACATAATGATTGATGATGCCTGGACGGTGTTGAAAAACGAAGGCTATGTTAACCAGTTTGAAGGCAATTGGAAAACCATTAATGATACGCCTATAACAGGCCGTGCACTTACAGCAATGTATATGCCCAGCCGGCCAGATATAGAAAAAAACATCAAAGAAAGAGGCGCCAGGCAAGGGAGAAAAGGTAATACCAATTCCTGGCCCATTGATTTACTAACCAAAGGCGATATATACATTGCAGATGCATTTGGGAAAATTAGCGGTGGTTCTATCATGGGTGCTACATTGGCCAATTCTATTTATAGTAAATCAGGCAACGGAGTTGTTTTTAATGGGGCAGCCAGGGATTTGCAGGAAATAAAAAACATCAAAGGTTTTAATGCTTTTGTTCGTGATTTCCATCCCTCCTTTACTGAAGAAATGGTGTTGATGGGACTTAATGCACCCATTCGTATTGGCAATGTGATGGTGCTTCCCGGAGACCTGGTGATTGCACAAAATGAAGGAGTACTTTTTGTACCCGCACATTTAGCAGAACAGGTAGTAAGTACAAGTGAATTTGTAATTCGTAAAGACCAGTTTGGTTTTGAAATGGTACGAGCAGGTAAATATGGTACTGGTGAAATTGACAGTCAATGGACTGATGAAATAAAATCCGAATTTTTAAAATGGCTGCAAAAACACCCTGAATTAGGAAAAATGACCCGGGCCGAAGTGGATAAGATGATGAGTAAAAGGACATGGTAGCACGAAAGTTTTTTTGGGAAGTACTGCCAGCAATCCCGATACCTATCGGGAGAAAGCCCGCTGGAAAAAATAATGCATAAAAAGGAGCTGTAAAAGCCTGCTTATTTTAAATATGCTTGTACTTCATTACTGTCCGGTAGATTATTAGAATAATGATTGCTGATTGCTAATAATAATAGTATCGTCTTTTTCAAACAATTTATTTATTGGTATTTTTTCAAATAAACTGATGCTCAATATTTGTAAAATCTGGTTCATAC
>JBBQTL010000193.1:0-11430 GCA_038213285.1 Chitinophagales bacterium | reverse complement strand
CACTTTTTCAATTTCGACATTAACTTTAGCTTTTGTTGGAAGCTCCAGGACATAAGAGCAGCAATCAAAAAAGTAGTACCGTAAGCTGCGGAAACCATTAAGTAAATATAATACCGAATATAATTTATACGGGTAATCGACAGAAACTACAGAAAACTAACTATATAAAATTCGGGAAGAACCAATACCTACCCCGGTATCCGATCACGCATATAGTGACGTATTCATTTCGCGGTTTTTACTAACAAGCATCACCATGTTCTGGCAGCAATTATTTTGTGAAGGCACTCACAGTCAATTTCCGTGACAACGAATATCATTTTCGCTTTGGTTATTATTTCCGACTGCTGAAAAAAAAGTTCTATAAGCAACACTATTGAAACGTCAAAAACATTTCTGCCTGTGGAAAGTGTTGAATATGCAGACGGTTCAGTTGTAAGTAAAACCAAAGTAAAGAAACCGACAGGCTGAGTATAAACAACAGTTTAAGAATTTTAGAAAAGGTTTGTATTCTTCTATTTTTGTTTTTGATCGCAGTTCGGATCTACTTCGACATTACAACTTATAATACATTTCGTCCATTTAAAATTCTACTGCCACTTATATTTGTGTTGGTTTTCTATTACAAAACGAAGGCTTCCTGGTTAGCGGCAATTTCAATATTTCTTTATGGACTTTATTATACTTCTTTAAAAGATTATTAATTGCATATCCAGGAGCATTTGCGTTTACATTACCTTTGAAAGAACTTATTTTTTGGTATAAAACCGGCTATAGAACCGGGAGCTCTTTGGTTAACTTTTTTTCAATATTCCCATTTGTTTTTTATGGAATGTCATTTGTTATATTCATGACAAAAACGGTTAGGAAATGGTATTATAAAAATAACATTTGACGACTTTGAAAACGACTGCTAACAAAAGATAAATACAAATACCGTCATTTAATATTTGAATATGATAGACTTAATAAAACGTTCCAGGCTGTTATATTCGATCTATAATTTCTTTCACAGGAAACAACTGATCCATAATGAAGTGTTGTTTAAAAAACTGAACATCCCGAAAAAATATTATTCCTCTTTATCCAGTAAAGACTTTGCCGGCCTGCCTGGTAATATTGCCGGAAATTTTATTCCAGACAAACAAAAACTTGCTTCCTGCAAACTGTTCAACAATGTATCCAACAGCAACAAGGAAAGTCTCTTTTCATTTGAAGACAACGGATTTGCTGTAATCAACAATTACTTAACAAGCCAGCAGGTGGAAGCGGTAAATGATGAAATCGATTTACTGCTTTCACAGAAAAAGGTACAATTTACCAATGGCACTAAAATCATGTTTGCGATTCATGCATCTCACCTTTTAAGGCAAATTGGCGACAATGAGCAATTGAAGGAAGTACTGAATATTTTATTAGGTGGCAATACTATCCTCTTCCAAAGTATTAATTTTTTAACAGGTAGCGAACAGGCTACGCATTCCGATAGTATCCACATGACGACTTATCCATTAGGGGGTCTGTTAGGTGTGTGGATTGCTTTGGAAGATATTACAGCCGATAACGGCCCGCTTCATTATTATCCCAAAAGCCACCTGTTACCTTATTACCTAAATGCAGATTATGGTAACGAGGGAAATGCTTTCTTTTTAGGGAACAAGTCGTATACCGAATATGAAGAAATGATCAGTGCAAAGATGAAAGAACTGAAACTCGAAAAAGTATCCTTCTTTGCAAAAAAAGGCGACTTGTTAATCTGGCATGCCAACCTCTTTCATGGAGGCGATCCCCATCTTATTAAAGAAAAAACCAGAAAAAGCATGGTGCTTCATTATTTTAAAGAGGATGCTGTTTGCTATCACGAAATATCACAACGGCCTGCACTTATTAAACAGTACCGGTAGTTGCAAACATCAGCTATAGACCATACAAACAGATTTAAATGAAAGGCGAAAAAGATTTAAATAAACTGCTGCAAACCTTGCAACCAACACTTAATACAGGTGATTATGTTTTTTGTGTTGTCAATGACCTTTCCCTAGTTCATATAAAAGATTGCATATTATTTTTCAGGGAAGCTGAAGGATTAACCGTTGTCATCAAAAAGGAATTAGCGCATAGTTTAAGACTGGATTACTCCTATGTTGCGGCATGGATTACGCTAACTGTTCATTCTTCGTTAGAAGCAGTTGGTTTGACAGCGGCTTTTTCTACGGCACTTGCAGAAAGAGGAATAAGTTGCAATGTTGTTGCTGCATTTTATCATGACCATATATTTGTGAACAAAAATGATATTGAAAAGGCTATGGAGATTTTAAATGGATTTTCAGCCTGACATAAATTAAAGGGCCACATATTAAAATGGCCGGAATAAAATTTATCCGGCCATTTCGGTTTGTGATTGAAGAAAATGTACTCAATCAATATTTGATTCAACTGCTTATTTCATAAAGTTTGGTTTATTGATAAATATAATCCCCACATTAAACTGGCTCAAATTATCCTCAGGAGCATTACCTAACAACTGGTTTTCACTGCTTCTCCACATACGCTTTTTAAAACTACCTGAGTAACCCGCCTGTAAGCCAATTGAATTCTCCGGGTGTTTGGTCGATTTGATAGAAACACCAAAACCCAACCGGTACAAAAGGAATGAGTTATTAAATCTAACAGACCTGATATTATTTTGAACGGTAGGCGATTGCATCACATCATTAAAAAGCACCGCTGAGTTGTCCTTAAAAAATATTGCCTGGTAACCCTGGTATCCAAGCCCCACCAATGGATAGAGCATCACTTTTTCACTCTTTAATACATCGTAACCTATATCAGCAGTTACACCAAAATACCGTATGGTGCTACTTTTTTTATCGCGGTCACCACTCATGCTACTACCTAAATTAATACTACCGGCCGATATTACCCGCTTATGTTCTTTTAACCAACCCAGTCCTATTGTGGCAGTATAATCCCGTAAAGTTTCAAACTGTGGAAAATTGGCAACACGGCTATTAAGTCCATCAAATTTTTGAAAGCTTACACCAATGCTTCTTGTAATAGAGGGCAGCTGTTTAACCTTGGAATCATTTTGAGCAACTGATGACAATGTTATGCCAAGCAGGAAAATAGAAATTGTAATTTTCATAATGTTTATTTACGAAACTAATTACAAACCGGATGCCTGAAATGTTCAAATGAAAATAATGAGTGTAGTTGGTGGCATGCATAAAAAACGGCTAACTTAGACAATGTGCGTAAATTTCCGACAACTCTTTAAATTAAGAAACATGTCAATTATTAATGCAAGGAAAACAAAAAATCAGTATGAAAGCGCTTTCTAATTTTCTAAACCGCCTTGCCAATTGGAAAAGTCTCGGGGTATTTTTAGCCATCTCCCTTTTTTTTTCGGGCTATATTTTTAAAAATGCTGAAACTAAAATCAATGAACTGGCTGGAAAATCGATTGGCTTTATAGATTTAACTATTGGATTCAACACCCAAAAGACATTGAAGATGATTGCCGGTTTTGGCGATGCTGCACGTGCTCATTACTCCAAAACAGAAATGACAGCAGATTTGGCGTATCCCATTGTGTATGCTTTTTTATTTGGAATAATTCTTACGCTACTATATCAAAACAAATCAATTGCCCGGGTAAATGTGTTACCATTTGTAACTATGTTGTTAGACTATGGAGAAAACATCAATATTATTATTCTACTCAATACTTTTCCCCGGCAATCAATAATCGTAGCTACACTTTGTGAGATATTTAAATTACTAAAATGGATTAGCCTGGTACTTATTATTCTGCTAATAATCCGGGGACTGGTTATTAAACTACTTAACCGAAATAAAATATCACCCTCGTAAATTTCACCAGAAAACTATTCATCGCTTTTAAAAAATTTATCTTCCATTTTAACAACTACATTTCCATAAGCCATACATCGGCTACAAAATGCCTGCCACCAATAATCCCGATAAATAATCAGTAGTAACTTACAAAGCATTTAAATATATTAAATTGATTCTACCACTTCTTCTGCCAGGCCAAAACTCATCGTCATGCCGGCACCGCCAAGGCCGTTTAAAATATAGACATCCTTTTCAGGAGAAATGAAAATGTCAGTTTCTCCATTGGTTAGTTTAGGATAAATGCCATTCCATGTTTGCAGTAGCGACCAATCTTTACATTGGGCAAACTGCTTCAGGTAATCCATTATCAATTCATTGATGAATTGTTTATCAAAAGGATCAAAAGTTAATCCATACTCATGCGAATCGCCGACGGTAAGTTCGCCCCTGCCATTCTGCGAAACCATTACATGAATGCCCCATTTAATATAGTCGCTCATTTCACTTTCGTAACGCATTTTTAAATCGCTGAGAGAGGGCGCCACTTTAAAACTATTGTAATGTATAAGTGAAAGCCCGCCACACAAGGAGACACCCATACGGTGGTTATCCGGTTGCGTTACTAACCGCATCATTTGCAATTTGCATTTGGTAAGCGGCAGTGATGAATATATTTCAGGGTACAGGGTTTCAAAATCGGCACCGCTGCAAACGAAGATGATATCTGCTTCGTACTCTTCTTCATTGCCAATATACACGGTTTGGTCGGATATATAGCTTATGCATTTGCCCCAACAAAATTCAATATTATATTGCTCCGAAAAATACCCGGGCAACTTCGCGATACTTTCCCTTGGATCCACAATCATTTCATCGCCACTGTATAACCCACCCATTAAACCGGCCGGGTTTACTGCATCATACTTTCCAATAATATTTTCTTTAGTCAATAGCGATACTGCACGGCCCTCCTGTTTAAAGATTTCCTCCAGTTCGGTGAGTACCTGCATTTCATCTGCATGATAGGCAAGGTGTAAACTGCCGGATGCCTCGTGCCAGATGCCTGCTGCTTCGCAGGTCTCCTTCCAAACATTCCTGCTCCGGAGGGCACGATTATATAATTTACCTTCAGGCTGGCCAATGGGCCATATCATTCCAAAGTTTCGGATAGACGCACCTACAGCCTGCGTAGTACGGTCAAAAACCTTTACAGAAAATCCTTTAAGTGCTAAGGCTCTTGCAGTGGCTAACCCAACTATACCTGCACCAATCACAATTGCTTTTTTATTTTGCATGAGTATGAAATTTATTGTTGTACATGGATTTAAAATACCATGATGAAATAATTGTTCCCAGCAACCCTACAATAGATAGCACCATCACGCCATAAGCATAAAAATTAGTCCAGCTCAATTGGATGTGAAATACACTTTTACTGAGCATTACCGCTACGCTTCCCAGGTAGCCATAGGAGTCGGCGAGGTACATTAGGAAGCCTACGTTACCTGCATACTTGAATGTGGCAATCATCCTTTCAAATAGTACGCAGTTAAAAGGAATATAACCCATGTACAATCCAAGCCCTACCAACATCATCCAGTAAAATGGTGCAAGGATGCCTTGCATAAAAAGCAACGTAGATATCCCGGCCAATAAAAAACCGGCACCGATAATTACATGCGAAACCATCAATGCCTTTAAATTATTACGGATATAGATCATTGCTGAAATGAGGACAAGCACAATAATGGTAGTAGGAATTTCGGTTTGTACAAACTTTTCCGGCTGGTTGGCAAAGCCCATCTCCACCCACATATCGGCGGCAAAATTATCCCGTATATCGCGAAAGATAGTAAGAAAAACATAGATCACCAGCAAGGTAACAATACCTGGAAAAAACGTTTTTATGTAAGTAGCCCTTTCTTCCTTCAACATCGGCTTTCTTTCAGTACGCAACAATTGATCGGATGCTGATGGCGGTGGGATTTTTTCGATTAACCAAATAAATAACAACAACGGGATTAAAAACACCAGCCCTGCAAAGAACGGGAGCCAGAAATCCGGTATCGAAAACTGTAATTGTAAAAAGCCAGTCACCGTTTTTACAAAGCCCGACGAAAATATAAAACTAACGGCGAGGGCTGCCCCAATAAAATCAGTCGCCTTGCGGCCTTCCACAAAGGAAAAAACAATGCCCCAGATGAGCCCCAGCGGAAATCCATTCAACAAGAGTACCGGTATATTGTAAGGTGCCGGAATGATGGCAAAAAATAACAGTGCCACCCAGGAAATACCCACCAGCATCAAAATCATTTTCCCTCTTCCCATTCTTTTCAGTTCCGCAATAAATTTTACTCCATAAAATTTACTCAGCATATACCCCACCACCTGGCTGATCACCAAACAGCTTTTATATGCAACGCCCAGTACGGGTTCTACATCTCCATAGGTAGCCACTGTAAAGGGTTTACGAAATCCGTACACCATGGCGTATGTAAGAAAAGTAATTGCCGCCGCATAGATGGGAGAGGCTGAAAACTTTGAATGTTCGGATCTTAGAACTGGTATGCTCACGCCGTTACATTTAAAATGGCTGGTAATTCCTGCAAAGAAGCAATGATGTGATCGGGAGAAAATTGCTCCAGTTCTTCCTTAGTATAAGAACCGGTAGTAACACTGATCACCAGGCCGCAACCACTGTTCCTACCCTCGTTAATATCTACTTCTGTATCGCCAACCTTCACTACGTTTTTAACATCCGCAATATTCAATTGCTTCATCATAGCCTGTATCATGTAGGGTTGCGGTCTCCCTTCGGGTACTTCATCGCTGGAGATTACACAATCAACGATTCCATTCTGCATCCATCCCAACCGATCCATAATGATATCGGTAATGTTTTTTGTAAACCCGGTATCCAATGCCACTTTTATTTGATTGGCATGCAGCAAATGAAACATTTCTTCTGCGTAGGGCAATGCACGCAAATCAGTTGTATCGCGGTAGTAAGTTTGCATATCTTCAATAAACCGGTTATGAATATCTTCTATCAGCTTATCATTGTTCAATTGCTCGGGATAAAAGCGTTGCAATAATATTTTAATTGCGTCCATTTTCCGGTAGCCCATTATGTAATTAACATCTGCTAACGCAACGGGATAGCCGCATTTCTCAAATGCACCGCGGAAGGCATCATTTACACTATTATTATCCGTTACCGTAGTACCGGCTATATCGAACACTACTAATTCTGTTTGCATATCCTGTTAATTGATGATTGTGTTAATTGATAATTTTGTTAATGGATAATTGTATTAATGGACAATTGATAATTTTTTAATTGATATTGGTTCTGAGGCAATAGAAAATATTTGGTCAGACTATCTGATTTAGATTTCGTAATTAATTCAAGACAAGAAACTCATTATTAATCACTCATCATTCGTCACTCATCACTCATAACTCATTTTTTTTTGTCGGCATTGACTCATTACTCTGCATCGTTGCAGCTTGTCCGCCGCGGCGGATCACTCACTTGTACTGCATACCTATTTGGATCTTGATGTTGAATGCAAGAGCTTTTCACAAAGGTGACACCTTTTTTGCAGGGTGTTTTATTTTTGAAACGCCATTCGCAAAGGTGTCACCTTTGTTTGCAGGCGTTCGATTTTTTAAAAGCTTATCACCAAGCAGTATCGTTTTTAGTGAATTTTGATTTTCTCTCGCTCTACCCTACTCCCAATTATCAATTAAAAAATTATCCATTATCAATTAAATGTGCTATCATCATTTCCCTGTAATGATTCAATGGTGGCAATGGCACCTGCTCCAGCTTCGCCGCTTCATCCCATTTTCTCAACTGTATGTATAATGGATGCAGTTCGTCGCTCTCAAAGTAAACTGCTTCTACTTCACTCATCACACCACCCTGGAATTCAAGGGTGCGTTTACTCGCTTCTGACAACTGACTGTAATAGTGTGGGTGTTTAAAAGTCAGGTATCTTTTGGCCTGCACATGGGAGGCAACCAGTTTGGCAACTTTATCTGAAAATCCTTTTTGCAGCAAGTATTCAGCGCCCAGTTTTTCATGATCCATTACCCCAAATCCATCCATCTGTCCGGCAGGCATTACATGCTCCAGCAAATGGCCGATATCATGAAAAAAAGCTGCCAGTATTACTTCCCCATCAAAACCACCTGCTTCCGCCAACTGGGCGCACTGGCACATGTGCTCTATCTGTGATACCGGTTCGCCAATATAATCCTCGTCACCAAATCGTTGATAAAGCGTAAGTACTTCATCCGCCACCTGCTGGAATTTCTCGATCATATACTTTTGTTATTGGGATTTACAAATTGAACTCCATTGATAAAGATGCGCTTCTTCCCATTCCGTTAATACCACTGCCATGGGTACGGTAATCACGGTTAAAAATATTCTGGAATGCCAGGTATAGTTTTAGCCCGCCAAATGTGTAATTGCCATACAGATTTGATATGTACCATCCTGGAGTTCCACCTTTTGGTATACGGTTATCATCCATGTCACCTTTGGCTAACCGGCTTTGTTTGCCTGCAAATAAATGTTCGGCACTTACACCCCATTTGTCCTGCTGATAATCCAATAACACCCTTCCGTTGAATGGAGGGATACGACGCATGGGTTCCTTTGCAGACAGGTTTTGTCCATGCTGGTACGATGCATTCGTCTTTATTGTTAAAGCATTGGTAACCCGATAATTGAAACTGAATTCCGTGCCACGAATATAAGAACGCTGGCTGTTTTCCTTGGTGTACACATTGTTCCCTCCCACTTGTTGTCCGGGCACTTGGATCCTGGTTATTAAATCGGTGAGGTGCATGTAAAAAAATGCGATTGAAGATTCGATTTTTTGGGTATTTACCCGGTACCCGATTTCTGTGTTGTAAGTCTTTTCAGGTTTTAAATTATATGCCGGTACTTCATACCGGAAATCAACCAGGCCAAGCGAACCCAGGTCATCAATATTGGGCGCCCGGTAACCGGTACTAAAAGAGCTGTACACCGTTTGCTGCTGACCAATATGGTAAAGTAACGCAAGGTTGGTAGCCAATGATGCGGGACGAACAGTGATATCACCCAGTTTTAAAGCCGAAGTAACCGTATCCGGTATGCGAATGGAAAAACTATTATATCGCAACCCGGTTTCTATTTCAAATTGATGCAGTTTAAAATGATGCAAACTGTACAAAGAAAAATTTCCGCTGGTTGCATCATTGGGATACAATCCCCGCTGGCTAAGCGATTGACTACTGGCAAGGGTAACCTGTTGTTTGAAACTATTTACTTTATCATGGTAATACTCAATGCCCGAATTAGAAGTCCAGTTTTTCGAAATATCGGAGAATATATCTGCTACCATTCCAACCGTTCTCACTTTATCTTCTTCGATAAATTTATTGGCATTGCCGTTTCTTTGATAATCCCTCCGTTCCCGTGTTTTTTGTAAAGAACCGATGATTGTTATTTTTTCCAATAATTTTTTCTTCCCTGCCAGTTCCAGTTTGGCATAAGATAACTGCCGTTGCTGTGGGTCAAAATAATAGTAAGCAAAATTTTCCAGCTTTACGCGTTGATACAGCGGTACCTCTTTTTGTTGAAGCCATTGATGCGCTACGGTTACAACTGCATTTGCATTCAATTTATATTTTATTTTGAAATCGATCGATTGCTCCTGGTAACCGGATGGAGATTGCCGCCCGGTTGTATCTCCTCCAACTAAATCTCCAAATTTTTTGTTGCTGTACCCGGCAATGACCGCCAGCTTTTCCGATTGGTATCCTACGGTTCCCCGACCGCTGTATTCCATATCCTGCGTAGTCGCTTTTCCTTTGATGGAGCCGTTCCATTTTTTTTCTTTGCTAAATTCAGGCTGCCTGGTAAATACCTGCACTACTCCACCCAATGCATCAGAGCCATACTGCACAGAGCCCGTTCCCCTTGCCACTTCAATCCTTGATACAGTTGCGGCATCTATGGTGTTAAAATATTGATTGGGACCATACCGGAATGTGGAGTTATTAAGCCGGACACCATCTATCAAAAACAGGGTTTGATTACCCGTTAATCCCCTTACAAAAGGTGAACCTCCGCCGTGGTTTGTTTTTTGCACAAAAACCCCTGCAGTACCAGTAAGCGCCTCCGGGGTGGAACGGAACTGCAACCTTTCAATCACCTCGTCATCAACAGCCGATACAGAATAAGGAATGGATAACAGCACCGTACTTTTCCGCGTAGCAGTTACCGTTACCTCCAATAGATTATTGATGGAGTCATTCCATTCCGCAGCTCTTTTTTTGGTATCCGTCTTTATGTCAACCTGTGCAAAAACAAGGGTGGTAAAAACTAAATTGAAAATAAACAGTAAACAATACTTTATCATCCTATTTATTATACGTGCCATTAATAGTTTGTTGCTGCTGGTTGTAATGATCCGCCCGCATATCATCCACATCATCCATTTCGGGGCCCTTCATTATTTTTCGCCAGTCAATATCCCGGTTGTAAATTTTCATAGCCTTCCGTACGTCAAATATACGCTCATCATGCATCTCTAATGTATAGGGTGTAAAGTCCGGCCTAGCCGTAAAAAAATCCTGCAACAAAGAAGCGGTCACATCATACTGGTTTACATAAGGCACCCCTAAAATATTGTACATCGTTTTTAAGATAGATCCAAAATTGGCATGGGTATGACTTGTATAACCCTTCTTAACATAAGGCCCGGCCATCATTAAAATACTACGGTGAGCATCTATATGATCTACTCCACCCTGCGGATCATCTTCGGTAATGATCACCAGCATATTTTTCCAGTATTTGGTACGGGATAAAAAATGCAATATCCTTCCTACCGCCAAATCGTTATCCGCCATAAAAGACTGCGGGAAATAATAACCATCTTCCGGCCTGGCTTTAGCAGCGTGGTCATTGGGTACTTGCATGGTTATTAAAGAAGGCATGGGCTGTTTTCCCTTGATCCACATTTTTGTGAATTCGTCTTCAAACTGGTTCATCCGGAACTGGTCCGGGATATTCATGTTGAAGCCGGCGTAATTATGACTGGTCCTTGTAAACAATGCCTTTTGCATGGGTACCATCACGCCGTGTGCAGCGCCGGTAGCTGTATCCATCCACTCTTCCCGTACGTGTGCAGTTTCATTGGCTTCACCAAAATTATAAAATGACACTTTCTTTCTTTCCAATGCTTCCCACAAGCCACCCCGCTCTGCATAATCTTCCGGGTCCATACTTCCGGTAGATCCCGGGAAACGGCGGCCTGGCGCTTTGGAAAAATACTTAGCCGTTTTATCAACACTTGAATTGGCCTCTACCCATTCATTGGGTATCACTCCCACCATCCAATGATGCCCATGAATGGATGCATCACTGTCGCAATAGAAATTATCACTGAACGAAAACTGTTTGGCAATTTTATGATGATTGGGCGACACCCGCAGGTTGGCATATTTACTACGTAAAGAATCGGGCACCGTGTACTCGCAGTTGACACCAAATCTTGCCAACGTGCT
>JBBQTL010000192.1:0-11908 GCA_038213285.1 Chitinophagales bacterium | reverse complement strand
ATTCAAGATCTTCTACTGAGCCTGATTTATTGTTCAGGTCATGAACGGCCAGTTGCAAACGATTTTTTAACGTATCCGCCAGTGAGGAAATGGGTGCCACCGAATTCATGATCTCATGCGTCATTACACTCAGTAATTTTTGCCACGCTTTCGACTCTGTTTCTTCCAGTGCCTCGTTGATATTTTGAAAAGCGATGAGCTTGTATTTTTTCCCATCTGTTTGAAAAGCAGTAGCGCTCATCAATACCTTAAAGAATATTTTATCGCCTTTCACGGTTACCACTTTGTGCTCTCCGGGCGTGATGGTATTTATTTCGGCATACAATGTTTCTGACCTGCGTTCCAGCGAATGAATGGTTTTTAAATAGGGGATGGCCAGCAGCTTTTTCAGCGGTTCATTCATCCACATTACATCACCGGTTGTATGCTCGTAGGAAAGAATGCCGGTATCTACCAGTTCCAAAATATTTTGCAGGTACACGTATTGTGTTTCCTTTTCTTTGCTGATCGTTTTAAAGGTAGTGTTGATTTCGTTAAAGCCTTTTCGCATGGGTTGCAATGAAGCTGGTGCATGTTTCTCATCAAACCTTCTCGAGAAATCCCGGTAATGAACCGACTCTACAAACTGCTGCAATTCCTCATTGCTTTTATTGGTGAAACGAAACAGATCATACACCAGGAAGGTCAGCAGCAGGCAACTAATACCTGCACCAGTGTAGTTTGTTTTCACAATCAGGAAGGCAATGCCACTCATGATTGCCAGCAGCAATACAATTCTTAATAACAGGGCCCACTCAAATCTTTTAAATTTCATACTGGTGTTTTGCCGTTCAGGCGTTTAGTCGTTTACTCTTTGGTAAATTATTGCAAGCCCATCCCAATCTCCCCTTCGGGTGACAGGGGTTTTAAATTTCATACTTACTTAATCTGCGGTACAGGGCAGTACGGGTAATGCCCAATTCTTTTGCGGCTTTTGATATGTTGCCATTGTGCTTTTCAATTACTTTCAGGATGGTATTTTTTTCCATACTACTTAGTTTGAAATTGCCCGCCTCTTCTGTCATTTGAGTGGTGGATTCAAGTGGCGAAAAAATGATATCTCCGGGATGGAGTAATTCTTCTTCAGCCATAATCATGGCTCTTTCAATGCTGTATTGCAGTTCACGCACATTGCCGGGATAGGTATATTGCAACAATTTATCCTGGCAGGCTGCATCAAAATCAGGTACTGGCTTGCGGTATTTCTCCGCATAAATTTTGGCGTAATATCTTGCCAGCATCAGGATGTCTTCTTTTCTTTTCCGAAGGGGCGGTATGGTTATCTCAACGGTGTTGATGCGGTACACCAAATCCTTGCGGAATTTATTTTCATTGGCCAATTCGTTCAAAGGTAGGTTGGTAGCGCATACCAGGCGGATATCGATGGGAGTAACTTCATTGGTACCCAGCCTTTGAATAGTGCGGCTCTGCAATACCGTTAGCAGCTTGGCCTGCTGCTGTAAAGAAATATTACCTATCTCGTCCAGGAACAGCGTACCCTGGTGTGCCGCTTCAAATCTTCCCATCCTGTCTTCACGGGCATCGGTAAACGCTCCTTTTTTATGTCCGAATAATTCGCTTTCAAATAAAGATTCTGTTAAAGCGCCTACGTCAACTTTTACAAATGCGTTTTTGGCCCTCAATGATTTTTGCCAGATGGCTTGTGCCACTAATTCCTTACCCGTACCATTTTCGCCCAGTATTAGCACATTGGCATCCGTTGGTGCAATCTTTTCGATTTTATAAAAAATTTCCTCCATTACTTCGCTGGTGCCTAACAGTTGGTTACCAATTACAGAATTGTTGGCAACCTTTAAGGCCGGGGTGGTTTTCCCGGAATTTTTCTTTTGTAAAATATCCGTAATGGTGGAAATTAGTTTTTCATTGTGCCAGGGCTTTACCATAAAATCGGAAGCGCCTTCCTTTAATGAACGAACAGCCAGATCAATATCACCGTATGCTGTAATCATAATCACCGCCATATTTTCATTAATGGCTTTTATTTTCTTCAGCCAGAAAATGCCTTCGTTGCCGGTATTGATGCTGCTGTTAAAATTCATATCGAGTAATACCAGGTCGAATTGAGTGGCGGCCATCAGGTGTTTTATGTTCTCGGGGTTCTTTTCAGTTACTACTTCCTTCGCTTCTGTTTTCAACAATAATTTTACTGCGGTTAATACATCCGTATCATCATCAATTACAAGTATGTTGGCGTTTTTTAAATGCATGTTAGTTTTTTGAAAGTAGCTGCCTTTTAATATGAAGTTGTAAAACTCGTAAAAAAATACTCTTTACGCAAAGTATTTTTTACCAGCACTCATTACGTTTATGCTTTAGTGGTATAAGAGCCCGAAAGTAGCCACCGGTTGTATCATAGAAAAGTATTCAAGCCCTTTTACTCCCCACATAACATTCCTTTCCCTTCGGGGAAGGGTAGGGATGGGGCGTTGTATCAAAACCGGATAATGATTGTATCGAAAGCGAACAGTGGATTTCCACTTCATTTTATAAGTAATTGAAAAACAGAATGATTATGAATTGGCACAGCTTTGTATAATGATGTAACAGAAAAGTTCTTTTCAAAATAACAACAAATATTATTCAAGCAAAAAATATTACAATCATGAAAAAGCAGCCCAACATGTTGTTTGCTTCATTAAGCAAGGAAGACATGACAAATTTAACAAACGATGTAAAAGAATCAATTGCATTTGGTTTGGTAGAACCAGCCCGTAAAATGTTTACCAGTGCGGAACTATGGAACATTCAACGTAACATAAAATCAACATTGCAAAGACGATATTACTAACAAATCAAAAATCATTCAAGCCTAAAATTAAAAATATGAAAAAGCAATCAGACACATTATTTCTACATTTCAGTAAAGAGGTATTAACCAGACTTACGATGGAAGTAAAAGAAACACTGGCCAACCGATTTTGCCTGCCCCAACAAAAAACATTCACCGCTGCGGATCTATGGAGTATTCAACGACAAACAAAAGCCAGGGTACAAAGGAGATATTGGGGATCGTATTAACCAGCAAAAAAATTATCAACCATGAGCTTTTTTTCGGACAGATCCATAAAATCCATTCAACCAGCGTACACCCCAAATAACGTTCCTTCCCCTTTTGGGAAGGGTAAGGAAGGGGCCACTGTATCAAAAGCGTACACTTGTTGTATCGATAGCGTACAGTATAAATCCATAATACTGCCTAATGTATTGGAATGCAATATTTTATGTTTTGGCATGGGTTTGTATAACATAAGGAGAGAATAGCAAATAATAATATATACAACAAACCAGGTATCAATAAAACAAATGCATAAAAAATTTCAATAAAATAACAATGGACAGGGTAATAGAAAAAAAATTTTGGAACAGGAGGCGGATCATGGTGATTGGCGGGTCGGTGGCATTGGTTGCATTGTTGACAGCAAGCGTTTATTTTTCCTCAGGTAAATCAAAATTGAATGTTGTTACCGACCGCATTACTTTTAGTGAAGTTACAAAAGGTCCATTCCAGGAAAACATTCCCGTAGACGGTATCGTATTGCCTGTTACCACTATTTATCTGGATGCGATAGAAGGCGGCCGGGTGGAGGAAAAATATGTAGAGGATGGAGCAATAATGAAAAAAGGCCAGCCGATATTGAGATTGAGCAATACTGATCTAGAACTGAGCCTTGCCAACCAGGAAACTGCAGTATTCGACGTTTTGACGCAGATGCAAAACACTAAAAATGTGGCCGAGCAAAATTCAATGAACCGCCAAACCCAAATGGCCGACGTTGACAACGCCTTAAAAGAAGCAGAGCGGGTATACAAGGTAAATAAAAAATTATACGATCAAAAGGTGATTGGCAAACAAGAATATGAATCAAGCCTGAACCTTTACAATTACCAGATTGGAAGAAAAAAATTATCAGGGGATATTTTAAAACAGGATGGCAGCTCTATGAAACTGCAAGTGGCCCAGGCCAGGGAATCGTATGAAAGAATGCAAAACTCACTTGCCCTGATGCGGAAGAAAGTGGGTGATTTAATTGTAAGGTCGCCGATTGACGGACAACTGACCGCTCTTGATGCTGAAGTTGGACAAAGTAAAAATAAAGGCGAACGGCTTGGCCAAATTGATGTAATGAGCGGCTTTAAGGCGAGGGTAAATGTGGATGAACATTATATATCCAGGGTATTTATCGGGCTTACCGGTGACTGCCCGCTGGCCGGTAAAAATTATAAGCTCACTATCAAAAAAGTGTATACGCAGGTAACAGCCGGCAGGTTCCAGGTAGATATGGAATTTAACGACAGTACTCCAACTGGTATCCGCAGGGGACAAACGCTGCAGATCAGGCTGGCACTGAGTGACGAAAGAAATGCATTATTGGTAAGTAAGGGAGGCTTTTACCAGCAAACCGGTGGCAACTGGATATTTAAAGTAAATGAAAATGGAACAATGGCTTATAAAGTTGATATTCAACTTGGCAGCCAAAACCCCGATTACTACGAGGTATTACAGGGCTTGCAGGCGGGTGATAAAGTGATCACTAGCAGTTATGAGAATTATGGAAATATACAGGAGCTGGTGTTGAAGGCCCCCTAAATACCCCGAAGGATGACTGAAGAAAGAGGATGATTATGTTGAGTTTATCCTTTTAGATTCATTTTTTTAGAAAAAATTATTACCATTATAAAATGTTTTTTATGAAATACAAAATTTTAAAACTGTCTTTCCTGCTGGTTATGATCAGTACAATCAGTTCTTCAAAGGAAAATATAGATGTGAGTTCACCAATGGAGTCCATCTGCGAAAACAATAGCTGTATGAAAAAGGGCAATGAGTATGCAGTCAATTCATGCAGTTTGCAAAAAGCAGCACTAAACGAAATCATGAAGGAAGCTGCGGAAGATGCAGCCGCGGAAAATGAAGTGCCGATTTCACCCATCAGCCGTTTTATACTGTTGCAATAATCTCCTTATATTAATCATCAACCAGTAAATAACATGATACATATTCAGAATCTTGAGAAAATTTATCGTACGGAGGAAGTAGAAACAGTAGCGCTCAGTAATCTTTCCATCAACATTAAGGAAGGAGAGTTTGTTGCCATCATGGGCCCATCCGGCTGTGGCAAAAGTACCCTGCTGAATATATTGGGTTTGCTCGACGACCAGGATGAAGGCAGCTTTATGTTCAATGGGATTGAGGTAGCAAAATTCAATGAACGCAAAAGAGCCGACCTGCGTAAACACAATATTGGCTTCGTGTTTCAGAGTTTTAATTTAATAGACGAACTCACCGTTTTTGAGAATGTAGAACTGCCATTGATCTATACCGGTGTAAAGCCGGCAGATCGTAAAAAGCGAGTGGAAGAAGTACTGGATAAAATGCAGATCATGCACCGCAGAAATCATTACCCGCAGCAACTAAGCGGTGGCCAACAGCAACGGGTAGCCGTAGCAAGGGCCGTGGTTAACAAACCAAAATTAATATTGGCGGATGAGCCCACCGGTAACCTCGATAGCAGCAATGGGAATGAAGTAATGCAATTGCTCACCGACCTGAATGAGCAGGGCACTACCGTAATAATGGTAACCCATAGTGAGCATGATGCAAGGTATAGTCACCGCATCATCCGCATGCTGGATGGGCAAACGGTTACGGAGAATATATTGGTGTGAACCCTATCCTTAGAAGGGGGACGAAGGCAAGTACCTGAAATTTTAAAATGATTGCATACAAAGCAGGGTGTTCGAACGAATGCTGATTAAATAATAAATGCTGATGTGGTAGATATTATTATTGTGGTTTAATGAGCACCGCTCCCTCGCCTATAAGAAAGAGCCTGTCCCGATAAAATCGGGAGAGCAGGAAGATGAGTTTAAAAAAATATAGCCATGATAAAAAGTTATCCGATAGCTATCGGATTTAAAACTGCTTTTCGCCAGTTATGGAAAAATAAAATTTTTGCTTTTATCAACCTCACTGGTTTGGTATTGGGTTTGTCCAGCGTGATGGTATTGTCTGTAATGGTGTACCAGTTTGTAACTTTTGATAAGGTGCATCAAAACAGGGAACGGATGTTCTACCTGAAATCGGTGGGCAAAGAAGGGAACGAATATGTACAAACCACTTACCCGCTTTTATACGAAGCCTTAAAAACCTGCCCGGATATTGAAGCAGGTACACATTTGCAAAGCTGGTACAACCCATGGTTAAAAAACAACGATAAAGAAATTCAGGAAAATAGAACCATGTTTGTAGATACAGGTTTCTTTCGTGTTTTTTCGTTTCCCTTAAAATATGGAAACGCCGCTACGGCGTTAATAGAAAAATATAGTATCGTTTTATCTGAGGAAGCTTCGCAAAAATTATTTGGAAAAGAAAACCCTATTGGTAAAACTATTAGCGCAGATGATACGGTACAGCTTACCGTTACGGCGGTATTGCAGCACATTGCAAGTAACAATTCAATAAGACCGGATGTTTTGCTAACCACTGAATTATTAAAAAATAATGCCGGATTTGCTGAGAATGCAAATTGGTATAATGGCTTTGCACAAAACTATTTAATGCTGAAGCCTGGTGCCGACATTAAAAAATTAACTGCGCAGTTGAATCGGTTGGTACAAATGAATTATGTAAAAGAACGAAGAGATGACAAGATAAAAGTAGTTTCATTCAGTAACCTTCCTTCCGAAGGAATGGGCACAGTTGGTAATGCCATTCTTTCCGGTTCCATTGGAACCGCCATTTTTATTTTACTGATTGTAATAGTAAACCTGATTAATCTGAATGCAGGCAATATGTTTAACCGTGCCAGGGAAGTGGCGGTAAAACAAATGATTGGTGCCAGCAAACGAAGTATCATTTTTGAGTTTTGCCTGGAGAATGCTTTAGTCGTTTTTACATCGTTGCTTTTAGCCTTTGCATTTTTCCTTTACCTGCTGCTTCCGCAAATCAACCAGGTATTCGCTGGCCAGTTTGGTGAAATGGAATTAAATTTTACTAAAGACTATCCGCTTTTTATTGCATTTGTTGTTATTGGCTTGCTGGTGGTTATTGCAGCAGGGGCCTATCCTGCATTGCATTTAACTGCGTTAAAAGTTTCCGACACTGTCAAGGGTAAAATATCAGGCGGAAATAGAAAAAGCTATACCCGAAGTATTTTTATTACCATCCAGTTTGTATTGTCTATAAGCCTTGTTTACACCACCATCATTTTAAGCAGGCAGATGAATCACATGAAGTCTGCCGCACTCGGGTTTAATAAAGATGAAGTAGCCGTTGTTAACCTTGACCTTGCTTACCGTGATGGTAAAAGCGCCGAAGCAAGATTTGATGCCATCTTAAATTCGTTACGGACCAATACCAGTGTAAAATCTATTTCTACCAACGCCACAATTCCCACCGGGTATTGGCAAAATTTTAATGAGTACAAAGAAGTGGCAAGTGGTAAAGAAATCAACCTAAGGCATGCGGGTGCTGATGCAGGTTATTTACCTACTTACGAAATTCCCATCATTGAAGGACGCAATTTTAGAAACGTTCCGGATAGTAATGAACAGAACAATGTAATCATTAACCGTGCTGCCATGAAGGCTTATGGATGGACTTCTGCGGTGGGTAAACAAATAAAATCAAAAGGGGGCAATGGTACATACACCATTATCGGTGTAACTGAAGATTTTAATTACCGCAATCTTACCGAAAGCATAGAGCCCTTACTGCATTGGTATGGGGGCAAGCAAAGCATCAACAATGCCTACCTGAGTTTATTAATTGCCAAAGGAAATGCAGCAGACGTGATGGCACAATTACAAAAAGATTTTAAATCATTACCCAGCCGCAGGGAATTTGGGTATGAGTTTATGGCGGGCCGTGTAGATGCACAATACAAATTACTGGATGGTATTTTACGGATGACAAAGTATGTTGCGCTGCTAACAATTTTTATTGCCTGCATGGGTATGTTTGGGTTAATTACCCTGTTTGCCCGCCAACGCATTAAAGAAATTGGTGTAAGAAAAGTGTTGGGTGCTACGGTTGCAGATATCGTTGGGTTATTATCAAAAAACTTTTTATTACTGGTATTCATTGCAGCCCTTTTAGCTGCACCACTAGCCTGGCTGGTAATGAATGGCTGGTTACAAAATTTTACATACAGGATAAACATTGAATGGTGGATGCTTTTGTGGGGAGCAATGGGTGCATTGATTATTGCATTTGTAACGGTTGCCTTCCAGGCGATAAAAGCAGCGATAGCCAACCCGGTAAAAAGTTTGAGAACAGAGTAGGGGAATGAATGGTGAATGGGCATTGGTGAATGAAGGATGAGTAATGAGTAATTAGAAATGAATGAGTTGCTTTGTTGACGTACTAATGTTTGTGAAAATGGAGTACAAAAATTTTTATAAACCGAACAAAGAAGCAGCTATGTGGATCTTCAGTGGTGATATGATTTTGTTATTATTTCCTTTCAGTAGAAGGAAATAATAATCACTCTTGTACATCGTAGCGATGAGCAGCTTTTATTGAGTTTTGTTCAACGCCAATAAATTTTAAAAATCTTAGTAGAAAATGAACAGTACAAAAATGAGTGACCTTATCACCTTCTTGAAAAATGTGAAGAAGAAAAAGGTAATAAGATCAAATAAGCAGGTTGATAGATTTCTACTCAGGTTAAAGAAGATAGTGAAGGAGCAAGCTCTCCGAAAGGTTAAAAACACAATCAAGTTCATTAAAAGGATGACCATTCAAAATATTAGAATGCAACTAAAAATTTACTAAAGCATACATAAAAACGCCTTCCATGATAAAAAATTTTTTCCTGATTGCGCTGCGAAACTTAAAAAAAGATAAATGGTACAGTCTGCTCAATATACTGGGCCTTACCATTGGCATTACCTTTAGCCTGTTTTTAATTTTTTATGTGGTAGATGAATTGAATTACGACCGCTATCACAAAAATGCCGACCGCATTTATCGTATCGTTAGTTACGTACAGGAGAAGGATAAAAATACCAACTTTACTTTATCGCAAATGCCGCTTGGCCCTACGTTACAAAAAGATTTTCCTGAAGTGGAAGAAGCGGTAAGGCTGCAGGGCAGGGAGCGGACATTGTTCAAGAATGGGGATAATCATTTTTACGAGACAAAAATTTATCACGCCGACAGTAACATATTTAAAGTATTTACGCACCATTTTGTTGAAGGCAATGCCGCCACAGCTTTAACTTCCGTCAATAGTATCGTTATAGCTAAGTCGCTGGCGGTAAAATATTTTGGCAACAATACCCCGGCGGTTGGTAAAACTTTAAAAACGGTTTATGATTTATATAATGTAACAGGCGTTTTTGAAGACCTGCCTAAAAATTCCCATCTCCGGTACGATATGTTGATCTCAATGTCAT
This sequence comes from Chitinophagales bacterium, assembly GCA_038213285.1. Classification (GTDB taxonomy): domain Bacteria; phylum Bacteroidota; class Bacteroidia; order Chitinophagales; family Chitinophagaceae; genus Ferruginibacter. Next base: position 2,449 of record JBBQTL010000192.1, on the reverse strand, counting down.
CGTTACTAAAGGGGCCCAACCTGGAAAATCAGTTCAACTGGGGCAACTTCAATAATTTTACTTATGTGCTGCTAAAGCCCGGCACTAGTGCGGCCGCTTTAGATAAAAAGCTGTTGCCCATGTACGATAAATACATGGCACCAATTTTTGCGAAGTTCAATGTAAAGATGCAATACGGTGTGCAACCAATAACGGCCATTCACCTGCACTCAAATTTGGAGCGGGAACCCGAAGAGTTGGGTAGCATGTCCTACATCTGGATATTTTCTGCCGTGGCATTTTTTATGTTGCTGATCGCCTGCATTAATTACATGAACCTTACCACGGCACGGAGTGCACGCAGGGCTAAAGAAATCGGTATACGGAAAGTAACCGGCTCTTCAAAAAAGCAACTGGTGGTCCAGTTTCTTAGCGAATCTTTATTAACGGCTTTTGTGGCAGTGTTGTTAAGTGCTGCATTGGTTTTCTTGTTGTTACCCATGTTTAATTCTATTTCGGGTAAGGCATTTACACTGCACACGTTACTGCAGCCAGCTAATATGATGTTGTTGCTCGGCATTGGGTTATTTACCGGTTTAGTGGGCGGCAGTTATCCCGCATTTTATCTCTCCAGCTTTAAGCCGGTAAGCATTTTAAAAGGAGCCCTTTCAAAGGCATCGGGCAATGTAAACCTTCGCCGTACGCTGGTTGTAGTGCAGTTCAGTATTGCAATGATCATGCTTATTTGTACCTGGGTAGTGTACTCGCAGCTATCTTTTTTGCAACAAAAAGATCTTGGATTTAATAAAGAACAGGTTATGACAGTTATCATCAATACCGGCGAAGATGAGCGCAGTAAAATATTCGCCATGAACAACGAATTCCGCAGCCTGCCTGGTATTGAGGCCGTGGGTTCCGGCAATTGTTACCCAGGCAGTGCTAACATTAACCTCACCCTTTTTAATATACAAACCAACGATGGTTATACAGATAAAGCAATTGAATGCTATGCCATTGATGAACATTTTTTAGGGGCGCTTAACATCCCTGTGGTTAAGGGCCGCAGCTTTACAAGCCCTGCTGATACACTGCATAGTATTGTGGTAAACGAGGCAATGGCCAAATATTTTGGATGGAAAGACCCAATCGGCAAAAAGGTAAAGTTCGCCGGCGATACCTCGGCAAATTACCTTGAAGTGATAGGGGTTGTAAAAGACTTCAATCAAAAATCGTTGTACAATCCCATTGCCCCGTTGTTGTTATTCTATGGCCCCAATGGTAATATGATCCAGCTAAAAATGAACGCCGGCGATATTAAGACTACCATTGCTAAAGTAGAAGCAGGCTGGAAAAAATATTTTCCAAAATTGCCTTTTGAATATAAATTTTTAGATGAAGATTTTAACTCACAGTACGCTGCCGATCAAAAACGGGGCAAAATATTTGCCGCCTTTTCTATACTCACCATTATCATCACTTGCCTTGGTCTCCTGGGCCTTACGGCTTTTACCACACAGCAAAAACAAAAAGAAATAAGCATTCGCCGGGTAATGGGCGCAAGCATAGCCCAGGTAGTGGGCATGATAACAAAAAATTATTTGTGGCTTGCACTAATTGCTGCTGTAATTGCATATCCTTTTGCCTGGTATTTTATGAACAACTGGATTAGCATATTTCCTGACAATACGGGTTTGTCGGTGGTTCCGTTTATTGTATCCACCCTTGTTATCGTGCTTACAGCAGCTACTACTGCAATGTTTTATTCTGCAAGAGCGGCATTAACAAAACCCGCAAAAATTTTGCGAACGGATTAAACCCCCTCCGCCCTCTAAAAGGGGGAACCAGCGCAGGAGTCTGCAAATTGCCCCGATCTTTTATTGATTGGAGAGAAGAGCGAAGATAATAAGTGGAGTAACTCTTTACCCCTTGGAAACAAGGCGAAAAAAGCAGACGGTTTGAGGAGATCTTTGATCTTTTGTTGATAGGGTATGAGGCAAAGATGACGAGTGGAGTAGCTCTTTACCCATTAGAAAAAAAAGCGAAAAAAGCAGACGGTTCGAGTAACTCTCCGCCGCGGCGGAACGGGGGCAAAAGCAAACGGTTCGAGGAACTCTCCGCCGCGGCGGAACGGGGTAAAGATGACGAGCGGATTAACTCTATACCCCTTGGAAACAATGCGAAAAAAGCAGACGGTTTGAGGAACTCTCCGCCGCCGCGGAACGGGTAAAGATGACGAGTGGATTAACTCTATACCCTTTGGAAAAAAGGCGAAAAAAGCAGAAGGTTTGAGGAACTCTCCGCCGCGGCGGAGTGGGGGCAAAAGCAGACGGTTTGAAGAACTCTCCGCCGCGGCAGAACGGGGGCAAAAACATTCTGTTTGAAATACTCCCCGCAAAAGGTGCCGGTTTTTATTGGCAAGGGATGGATGGTAAAGTTAATCAACTATACCCTTTAGCACTTTATCATCAAC
>JBBQTL010000191.1:0-11955 GCA_038213285.1 Chitinophagales bacterium | reverse complement strand
AAAAGTATAATTGTCATAAAAAGTTTCGGTCTGAACATCCACCGGGGCGGCAAGTGCAGGGTAATCGCTGCTGGCGGCAGCCTGGCTGCGAATGGTAGCTTCTGTTAATGCGCCTGCATTCCAGGTGCCGGTAATGGAGGGACGGTCTTTGGTATCAAACTTTATTACACTCCATTGGTTGCTGGTTCGCTGGCGGGCATCCTGGCTAAGCACCTGTCTGCCAAGCCTGTCGTACACGTAGAGTTCGTGGGCTATTTCGGGTATTTTTTTATAAATCACCCTTCCTTTTTCATCGTAGCGAAATTCAAAACAGAGATTGCTGAGTATAATGCTGCTGATGCTGACGGTGCCGGATGTAACACCGACTAATTGGGCCAGTGCTTGTGCACCCACAGAGGGGATAGAAAAACGCAACCTACCAAAATCGTCATACACATAATAGGTAAGGTTCCAGCCAGTTGTGTTATTGGTAACAGCTTCATGGTTCTGCACTTTTTCCAGCGTAACCCTGCCCATAAAATCTGTATAGCGCATCATTCGCCGCCCATTCATATCAATGGATTCGTCCACTGTCATGTCTTTGTTTCCATAATATCTTTGCGCCAGTGTTCCATTGGCAGTGGGCAGGCCCAAAGCATTAAGGTACCAGTATATCACTTCTTCATTTTCTAAATAGTGCCGGCTTTCTCCCCTTCCGCCGGTGTTGCTACCGGCAAAGGGTCTGCCCGGTGCGGAAGCGGCCAACAGTTCGCCGCCGGGGCCATCTTCTGTAACTGCCCTGCTGTACAGGTAGGGGTCGCCAGGAAAGCGGCTGTTATAAAAACTGCGTTGCTGGGTGCCGGCATTGTTGCGGAAAATACCTGCGTTGGCTGCGCCATCACTAAACGAGAGAAACTGTTCTTCGCTGCGGCCAAATTCATCATATTGAGCCTGGCTAATCATATCGAATCCCTGAGGGGTGGCTTGCTGAACGATGGATTGCTGCATGCGCCCTGCTCCGTCTGAATATTGCGCCCCCACGGTACCATCAGCCCGGGCAACAGAAAGTAGACTAGCCGGTAAAGTAACACTCGGGCGCTTTGTGGTAAAACTTACCACGCTGCTGTAATGGTTTGCTGTAACACCTGGTACATCCTGTAAGAAAATTACAGGCTGCGGCAGAGCAGTGGGTGTTGTGGTAATGGGTAAGCTTCCGCCTGAAGCATTGTTTACGGCGATAGTAACAGTGTTGGATGTGCCTGCTGGCACTGATAATGCAAGTGCATTGCGCCGAAAATGCGTTGTGGTGTTCAGCACGGGTGGCCAGTAGTCTTTTGCAATAGCCGCACTAATATTCGCCCAGTTTATGCCATCCGTGCTTTGCTGCCACTGGTAACCGGAGTTGCCAAGCATTGTATTGTTTTGTATGCCCCTGGCAGAATTACCTTTTAAAATTACAGGCCTGGTGCCTCCGGTAATAGATTGTGAGTAGGTGATGCTACCGCCATCCTGCGCTACCAGTACGTTTACAAAAAGGGAGTTGGTAAAGGAAGACCAGCCGCCAGATGTTACCCTGATACGAAAATACGCTCCAGTGGTAAGATTGCCGGGGTTGTAATTAAGGGCTGTTGACACGGTGTTGGCGGTACCCACCGCAGACCAGTTTACGTTGTCGGCACTACGCTGCCATTGATAGTTGAGGGTACTTGTTGATCCACCTATTGCAGTTACTTCCGGGAGTTCTCCCGGAGAAGTATTAAAGGCAACGTTGATACTTGAGGGTAATGTCCCAATAACCAATGGTTGCACAATAACAATTGACCTGGAACTGCTGACACCGTGGTTGATGGAAGCAGCCACTACTCCCGTAGTACCGGTATTGTTCCATCTTACTGTAATGCCAGGGCAGGGGATACAAATACCGCTTGAGTTGTACGTCTGTCCACACGCATTTATGATAATACCATTGGTTATCGTCCAGCAGACCGTTTGACCAGAATAGGAGCCCGAAATTTGCAAGCCGTAGGATTGAGTGGTGCCGGGGTCAACCGTGCCGTTGCCGTGAATAGCCACTATCGTCTGCGCTTTTGTTAACGGACAGCACAGACAAAGCATGATGCAGCATAAAATACAAAGCCTCCCATTCAAAATTTTTACAACCGTTTTCATAACAACACTTTTTTATGAATTTTAATTTTTTATTCGAACACATTACAGGATATACCCTGCGCCTGCCAGAATACCATGTTCAAGCGCATAGAAATACGGAAATCCGTTAAAACCACTGTCGTATTCACTTATAATCCCGGAGTATATTTGCACCTCAGAAGCATTGTTAATGGTAGCCACATGGTTTGTTGTTTGTATATAACCGTTGCTGTCACTTCTTCTAAAATAATTTACCTGCAGGTTGGTACCGTTAACTGGCTGGTTGGTGACACTGTTGCGCAATACGATATATACATTGGCAGTGGTGGAATAAGTTCCTGATGAGTTTGCAGTCTCCACATTTCTAAACTCTATATGAGCTCTTGTAGTGACTACATTACAATTGCCATTTACACCAAGGCTCACCCATCGCAACTGGTTAAAGGTGGGGCTCACCGGGTTAGCATCTCTTTGCTGTTTTCTTTGCTCACCAGTCCGCACACCCGAAGTGTTCAGGACACATTCCGTTACCCCGTTATCCTGCCAATCTGGTATTACAGGGCAGGCGGTGGCATTGGCACCAATAGACAACCATCTGTGCGCCTGGTTGGTAAAGCTTGCCGGATTAACATCCCGTTGCAGTTTTAACTGGTTTCCTGTATTGTATTGGGTGGCTCCTAGTTTTTCACATTGCAGTGTAAGTGGTATTTCATCCTGCCATACGGCATTCCTGTCGAGCGTTGTACTGCTGGCAAAACGATATTCAAAAGCTTTTATTATATTGTTATCCTGGTCACGCTGTAGGCGCAACCTGTTGAGCCCGTCATACTCATTAAAGGCAATTTTATTATTGGCATCACAGGCACTAATGAGGCCGGTGGCGGGTATAAAATTTTCAGTAACCATTGTTGCTGCTACGGGATAAAGCCTTAGTTCGTCAATATGTGCCGAACCGGTAATACTAATAGCTGTACCACCTGCTGTTTGGTATTCATTATAAGCCCAGCCAGTACTGCTATTAGCTTCAGTTTTAATGAGCGTAGCACCGCTGACGCTTACCGTGCCACTTCTTGTCCAGAAAGTTATCAGGTAATTTTTACCTGATGGGATATTGTTTTTTGTTATGCTGCCAGTCGAAAGCGGGTAGTATCGCATGCCCATTACTGAGCGTATAGGGTCGGTAACGGGCAGGCCTGAATAAGTCCAGTTACCACTTCTACCTGTTTCGAAACTGCTGTATGCTATTTCACTTTCCCTTGCATTATCTACTTTTGACACCGGCACCATGGCATCAAAATCTGTAATGACAGCATTGTATTGGTCTGTGATGAGATTCCTTGTTTCCAGTGCCACGCCTTTAGTGTTAAATACTGTTTGCTCGGAAACGGCCTTAAAAAAACTGTTGTTTCTGTTTAGCATCGAAGGGTTGAACGCTCCAATTGTTGCCAGCGGGACAGGTGCTGCGGCTTCAAGCGAAAATTCTCTCAAAGGTCTTATCTGGTTGCCATTTACCGTTTGAAACTCAGTTACTTCCGCATCCATGAGTCTTGTGCCGTCAATATCTTTCACCCATGTTTCCGAAGCCACCGGAATAAGCATGCCTGCAGTTTTCATTGTTTGAATAGGGCCTGTTGTAATACCTGTATAGTGAAACGGATAATAAGTGTTTGTTTCAATAAGCTGGTTTCGTTTACGGCTGGATGATGAAATCGTTTTTACAGGCACATAATTAACCGGGTCGTATTCATACGTGGTTTCAGTTCGGATGGTATCCAATGGCTCGTGTGTAATATCGATTGTTTTTGTTAATTCTGCGGTGCCAATAACAGGATGAAAAAATCTTTCGGCAAATAACCGGCTAGGCGTAATCCCGGTAAAAGGTAAGCGCTCTGTTGAAACCCCAAGTTTTAGTGCATTGTAGGCATTGGTAAGATGAGTAGTGCTGGTGCGGTTATTGTATTCATTAACTGTTTCAGTTTTAAGCCGGTTGTCTGCATCAAATTGCTGTTCCCTCAACGGCAAGCCCAGCATCCATTCCTGCACCTGTTCCGAAAGATAAGGAAACTGGTTTTGGTTGAGGGTTCCAATATAGTTTGCGTTGTTATAACTGCTAAACTCATAAAGCGTTCTTCCAATATTGTTTTGTATTGTACCATAAAACTCCTCCACTCTTGCGTAGCCAACAGGGCTGCCTTGCGTATAATGCTGAAAATTAACCGGGCCTGCATTAGCAACCCTATAATTGTTTGATGAAATGCCTCCACTTGTATTTATTACTTCCTCAAGCCGCATATCTGTTGTGTATTTCGGTAAATTATTAATAAACCCGGAAGAAAATCCATTTGCTAGCTGGTATCGAAATTCCCTTACTGACACAGGCTTTGCATTTATACCGTCGAATTCGGAAACAGACCTTACCCGTAGCCCTCCAGTAAGGCTTAAAGACCCTGTTTCCACACTTGTTTCATTATCCCAACTAATAGAAACGGAAAACTGAAATTGACCTGTGCATACGCTTGTCCATGTAACCAAAAGATTATCTGTTGTACTGGGAAAATCATAATCAGCAAAAAAACCACCATGAAACACCTGTATAAGGGGCATGCTTTTATTGATAGCAGACCCTGTAATGGTTGAGCCGTTCCTGGGGGTAATGGTAATATTAAGCATACAAAATGAAGTTGTGGGAGAAGAAACACCGCCGGTGCCACCGAGCCTGTAAGTGAAACGTGTGAGATACCCAAGTGAAGAGCGGCGATAAGGGATAGATTGAGATGCCGGGTTGCTCATTCCAACACGTGCTGTACTCGCTTGTAGTACAGGCATATACCGCTGGTTGGGTTCAAATTCTATTACGGTGGTACCTCCGGCAGGGTTTTGTACTGCCTTGAGTAAACCCGAAGCCGCAAAAGTAGTATTGGCGGTTCTGTTGGCGGATGAAGCCAAATTGGTATAATTCACTAAATGTGTATTTGAAAATGCACCGTTAAAGCCACCCCAGTGATCTTGTGCATTAGAATTAATTGATGGCAAGTTATTGGACTGCTCATAGTGAAAAACATAAGGGGGATTATTGGCCTGTGGCGTATAGGCAGTTACTGATTTAAGCTGTAGGCGGAAATCTTGTTTTTGGTTTGTACAAGCTGAATTATAGGCTATTTCGCCCAATTCAGTAAAGTAGAGATAATCAAGTTTGTGGCCACCTCGCAGCCCGGTATCTCTTATATTTATTTCCCGCAGGGCATTATCTCCTGGTAAATCGCACCGCTGGGTAGCATCATACACAAAATCCAGCCAGATTCTATCTGGAAAATTGATTGTCTTAATTCTTTTACCTGCAACGGTGGAAGTGCCAAAAGTAGCTGCGTTGAGCTGGTCTCCTGCACTGCCAGCACAGTCGAGACAGTCCATATAGGATGCTGGATTATTTACTGTCCTTGTCTGCAAAGTATTCTGATAAGTTATCAAAATTGTATCCTCATTAAAAGGAGAAATAACTGTGGAAAGATACCATGCAGATACATGCGCCCGGCCGTAAAGCCCCGAGGTAGCTCCCGGACTAGCAAGCAAGGTAATTTCCCTTTCGTTAAAAATATACCTCGTGCCATCGTCATCTGTGATGGTGAACGATTCAATTGTGCTGCCCTGCGCTGACCCGCCGCCAACTGGTGTGGTAACGTTTAAGGATGGGTTTAGCTGATACTGAATTTTAATCTTCTGTAACGGGCTTACAGCAAAACTCCCATCCTTGCCAAGGTAAAATTTTCCGCTAAGGCCATTGGCATTAAACTGAAAGATATCCCATTGTGAGTCTATATTGTCTTCATAATAATGGTCTCGGTTAGGTGGGTTCATAGGGCTGGTACGTGTGCTATACTGCTGACTGCCGGTAAAGCTAATATTACTGCTATACAACCATCCATTCACCGGGCTATCATCCGGTAGCCCCTGTACTGTTCTAGTGATAGCTCCACCAGCAGTTAGTGACCAGCCAAGCCCAGTGGAAGGTGCCACTTCTGCAAGCTTTACACCACCTGCAAAATAACTAAGGCCAACACTGTGTTGCAGGTTAGGCCCGTTATAAGTATAAATTGGCACTTCAATCTGGGGCATGCCTGTGTAATGATTTACCGGCACCTGGTTTTGTCGGTTGTAAGCATTTGCTGTGGGGCTGGCTGTGGCTGCAGCACTGGCACTATTAGGGGGCATTGGAGAACGCTGAGCAGTTGCAGCCAGAGCAAATGTCAACATGCCAAAAAAAATTATTTTTTTAACCATAAAAAAAAACTTTAAAAGTTATAACCTGTCCGGAACAAAATTGGCTGTGATCCTGGTACTGTATTCCGGTGAAGAAAATTATAAAACAGTTGAATGTTGGTTGTCAGTTTTTTGGGGCCTTTTATTTTTTTGCTAAGTCCCAGCAAGGCACTACCAGTCCAGCTACCATTATTTTTTAGCTCCTCAAACTGCTTAAATGAAGAATTGTAGTTTTGCTCAAACCCACCATTAATAAACAGGCTGCCTTTTAATTTAAAATCGGCAAACGAGCGCAAACCAATACCCTCATGCGAAAATTTTATTTTATTAATACCGGAGCCCATGCCAAGCCTGTAAGCAATGCCAAAACCTGCACTCCCTTTTTTACTAAATTTATACGCTGCCTGCAATGCCAGGTCGGCTGTTTGAGGCAGCAGTCCCTGTGGTCTTACAAACTGTACGTTGGCACCCATTTCAATTCTCTGTAAAAAAGTCTTTGACTTTAATGACTTTGCCCGGTAATCTGGCATTTCAAGTGTGTTTGCATTGCCACCTGTTCGATTAAGCAAACTCGTAAGCTGATTCTGTGCCTGCTGTATCTGTCCAGCAACCATTTGCATGGCTCCTTCGGCACCGCCACTAAGCCTGCTGTTAACCAGCATTCCTGCAGATTGTATTGTTTGCATTCCAGCCAGGTTTGGAATGGCATGTCCGCCGGCATGGGGGAAGAGGGAGGAAAAAGCTGAATTACGCTGCATAAAATTATTAAAAGCAGGAATTCTTTTTAGCTGTGTAAGTGCCTCCTGCTGCAACCGACCTGGTGTGTTGAGGATATCTTTGTAGTCGTTAACCAGGTGTTTGTATTGTTCTGTACTACGATGTATTTTTTCGAGCTGCCTGTCAAGATTAAGACCGCTCAGTTGTTCCCTTAGCAGTTGCTTTCTTTCGTTAATAAATTGTTTGATTGCTTCAGCCCTTTCTGTTTCGGTGTGAAGGTTTGCAAGCCTGGCTTTCAGTTCATTCATCTTGCCAAATACCTTGAAATTTTTATAGCTAACTCATTCCTTCCTTTTTACATACAATTCAATAACTAAATTTCCTGCAATTTGAATTTATTGGTGGGGCTTTATTTAAGCAGGCCATTCGGAAATACAGCCATTATTACCCTATCTTTAGTCATCAATATATCTTGCTATATGAACCGTTACATCTTACACCTTTCGTTATGTCTTGCTGTTGTCTTCCCCGCCACCGCCCAGGACATGGTTGGCAAAGCGGATGCATTTATCCGCATGTTGGACAATACACAGCGTACGAAAACATTGTACCCTTTTGATACCAGCGAGCGTTACCGGTTTCACTATGTACCTCAGGACGACCGCAAGGGTATTTCCATCAATGAACTAAGCGAACCGCAACGTACGGCTTTGACGGATTTATTAAAAACGAGTCTCAGCGAAGAAACGGTGAAGAAGGTAAATGACATCATGCAACTGGAACTTGTTTTAAAAGAGCTGGAACACCGCAAACCCGAAGACCATTACCGCGACCCTGGAAAATATTTTATCACCATTTTTGGAATACCTTCTGCAAAAACTACCTGGGGCTGGCGATTGGAAGGCCATCATATTTCTTTTCATTTTTCGGCCGATAAAAAATTACTGGTATCTGGTACGCCCGCTTTTTTGGGTGCCAATCCAGCCATAGTACAAAGCGGGCCACAAAAAGGCAAAGCGGTTTTAAAAGAAGAAACAGAAAAAGGGTTTGCATTGTTGCACGCCCTCTCGCCGGAAGAATTAAAAAAAGCCATTACAAATACCAATGCACCCGCGGAAATAATTACCGAAGCCAGTCGCAAGGCAATGATAGATCATCCTGCCGGCATCCGGTACAATGAACTTTCACCTGTCAACCGGCAGGGCCTGCTTCAATTGATTAACGTATATGTTCATCGCTATACTACTTTATTTGCCAACGACATGTTGAAAGAAATACAGGCGGCCGGGTTGGATCAACTCTGGTTTACCTGGGCAGGAAGTACTCAACCCGTCCCTGGAAAACCCTACTACTACCGCATACAGGGTCCCACCATTATTATTGAATATGATAATTCGCAGAATAACGCCAACCATATCCATTCCGTAGTACGCGATTTAAAGAATGATTTTGGTGGCGATTTGTTGCTGGAACATTACCGGAAAAGTCATTAGACTACTGCCCTGACCGTGCCGGACTGACCAGTAGTCTAATGACTGCAGGAGTGTTGGTTAGCAGCCTAGCTTCAACATCCTCTTTATCCTCCTTATCCTCCGGTCAGACATCATCTTGTTGAAATGAATTCGTAAAATCAGTCCCTGGTTTTTTACCTGCTTCTCCTATAAAGTTCCTGTGCTCATAGCCGCAATGTTTTGTCGCCAGTTTGTTGTTGCAAAGGTTTCCATTTCTCAACCCCGCATAATCAAGGTAAGATGAAAATTGCCAGTCGCCAGGATGTTTTACCAAACCTGCGGCTACCGGGTTTTGATGAATATAGGAAAAGCATTGGCTGCAATAATCCTGCAGGTTGCATTTTTTATCAATTACCAGTCCTTCTTCAAAGAAGTTTTTGGCTTTCTTTTTTTTGTCGAAACAAGGAACCTGTTTGATGGTATCGCTTATTAAATATCCTGGCGTAGCCACTCAATAATTTCCGGATGCCGTTGGTGAGTTTTTTCTATTTCCAGTCCACCTTGCTTTATGATGGTGCAACTACTTTCATCTATGAACCAATAAATGAAAATGATTGGGCATCAGGCACCAGGCTATGATTTGGATATGCGGAAGCAAATGATTTCTTATGAGCCGAAGGAAGGTAAGGGAATCATCAATCAGTATGAAAAATGAGTTGTTGGTTATTTCCCTGGTTGAAGATGTGGTTTATGTTTTCGTGTACGAATTTCATGGGTGTTTTTTTAACCCAGTCTGACCATTTCGGTTTGACTGGGGTGGTGGATAAATATATTCTCTTTTCTACCTGCTTCCAGTCAGACCAGGACGCTCAGACTGGAATTAGTTAGAAAAATAGTATTCATTTTTGATAAAAGCAACTGTTATAAAATTAAGAAGAATATTTACCTGGAAAGAGTTGAATAATTTTCTCAAAAATATTTTTTAATCAGTAAAATCACAATTCCTTATTCTTGCTTTAAAAATGCTGCCGGCCGTGGCAGTAAAGCCAGGATTTAGCTGTATATAATTTGCCGACTGATACCTTGTTTTTCCACTTTGTATCACCTGGGTGGAATTAATGTCATTGGAAACAATTTGCCCGTACTCGGTGCTGATATTTCCTGCAAGAGTTCTGCTACTGATACAACCTACCATAAAATAAGAATAATTAACGCTGGTAACTGCTGCCTGTTGCGATTGAAACGGGAAGGTGGCATCAAAGGGGCGGTAAATCAATTCTGTCTTGATCTTGTAGGTGCCGGAAGCGGCGTTGCCAGGTAAGGTGGTTGTTTGAGTAAGATAAATTTTAGACCTCCAGTCATACAATGCACCATCTGTTCTGTCAGGTACCGATCTTGAAATATTTGTTAGTGCCACGCCATTTGGGTAGTACACCGTAATGTGTATGGAGTCGTAAATTCTACAGTGGGCCAATGCCACGCCAATCGTTACCTGTTCTCCCGCGGCAAATTGTGTTTTCACTTTTGCGTCTTCTCCTTCCACGCAAAAATTGATATTTTCGGTGAAATTAATTTTACCCTGTAACAACGGTGTGCCGGAGTGTGTCATTACCCTCAGGAGTTTTGGCTCCACATAATTTTTTTGATTTTTCCACCAGGAAGTATTGGCAAAATCGTTGCAATCATTTGCGGTATCAATTGTTTTTACAAAGGGTTCAATAAAATTATACTCGTTAGTCGATTCCCGGTAATGTTTTAAATCAAAGTGCAAATGCGGATTGCTGGAGCGGCCACTGCTGGCAATTTTTCCCAAAAGATGTCCTTCTTCAACATACTGTCCGTCTACCACCCTTACGGAATTTTCTTTTAGATGGACGTAACGGGTAATACTGCTATCGCTGTGCATGATGGCAACATAATTGGGGATATTGTTCTCGAATGTATCCCTCATGCAATTGTAACTGTTATTCTGATTATCCCGGGCACCCACCACAATACCCGCCGCTCCTGCGCAGGCAAATACATTATCGTTCACCATCATCCGCCAAAAAAAAGGGTAGATGCTGTAATCATTTCCTTCATGACCATCGTAATTTAGTTGATTGCAATACCAATCTAGCTGGACCGCGTTTTTTTTGTCCCTGTTAAGATCCATGTAGTTTGAAATGGTGTAATAATCAGGCATATCATCGTAGTTGGAATTTACCCGCATGGGCCAGCGAAACTTTACATGGTTGGTGGCTAATGCTTTTGCGCTGATCCCTGTTTTATTGGAAAGCCATATCCTGAATTTGTCTAACTGCTTTTGATATAGTGCCGCTTTCAGCATGATTTCAACATCGAGGCTTTCCGGTATTTTGTCCATTTTTTGCTGGGCATGAACATTTGCAGAAAACAGAATTAGTACCAGTATAAATAGATTTTTCATTGTTGATTATTTATTGGTTTTTAAGGCATCAATTTCCTGTTTCAGTTGAATGACATATAAAGTCAACTCTTCAATCTTTTCCATCATTCTTCTTTGCATATCACCCACCAGCAAGCCGTTTTTTTAATTTCACTTGCTTTGGGTATTTCCGGCAGGTGGCCGTTTTGTTGTATAAAACGCTTCAGGTCATCCAATGGCCTCAGTTGGTAATGATCCGTAAAAACATAATCGGGCCATGAGCCCAGCAACTGAACTTTCAACTCTTCACAAATTGCTTTGCCGCCAACATGAAGTTTATAACCGGCAGCAGTATTTTTTGTACCAATGCTTACATTGCCATCTGTATCTACCGTCATTTTATCGCTGCCATTGGTACGAACAATAAAATTGCCATTTGCATTACCGGAGTTGGTTCCCATACGTAAATCATCTCCATCTAACTGTATGAACGTTTTTTTTGTAGCAGCAAATATCCCCAAGCCACCACTATAAAATTGTATGGTTGCTGCTTCATTCACGTTACCGCTGTTGATGGCTATTTAATCAATACCAGTGGTGCCACGTACATGAAGCCTGGCTAACGGATCGGCTGTGCCCATGCCTATTTCGTTACTGCTGTTAAGCGTAATACCATTGGCAACTGCATCGCCCATCCGGATACGAATAAAATTGGCGAAACTGACAGTATCTACATATTCCATTTTGCCCAACTGTGTTCCATCTGGCCGAATAAAACTAATACCGGGAACATACTTTGTAACCATGCCACCGGCAGTACCGGTTTCAAATTTCAATTGCCGCGAAGTACCTGTCAGCCTCAACGAACCATCGATATCCAGTTTGTCCAGCGGGGAGGCAACACCAATACCTACATTACCACCTTCATTTTGCAGAATTAAGTTATTAGCAGCACCATTATTTCGGGCCATCATTTCATTGTTATCAAAAATTACATTGGAGCCGGTTACACTTCCC
>JBBQTL010000190.1:0-11964 GCA_038213285.1 Chitinophagales bacterium | reverse complement strand
AACCGGATAGTGCTTACCAACCGGTTTCTACCTCCGAAACATTTAGCCTGGATGATATATTTACGGTAGCTCCTCCTTTCAATGATCCGCAAACAGACCCTGATGGCTGGTATATTTATAAGCAAAACCCCAACATCGGGCTATACAACACCACCAATTATCTTGCTTCGTGGAACGCCGCCGGCAAAGCTGACGGAGCGTATACCATCCGGTTTGTACATACCGATGAATTTGCGAATGAAGTAATCGCCGATCAGTTTACCATTATGGTTTGCAATACCGGTATGGAAGTAAGCCCTACAGCCAATATTACGGTGGACTTTACTAAACAACTTGACCTGGTAATTGATGGTGGCGATTGTCATAGCTATACCCCCGACGCCCCTTCCATCAACGGGCATTTAAGAGCGGTTCACCCTTATTTTGCATGGTGGGCACTTGAACTACAACCAACGGCTCATACCAACGGAGCCACACCCGTACCCTTATCAAGAACGCATGCTGCCATTGGCGATACAGGTGATGACAATGCAACATGGAGCCTCGACACCACACCTCTGGACCCGTGCGGATACACCGTAAGCCTGAGTGCTCATTCAAGAGTTATATTGAACAGCAGCCCTGGCTATTTCCCTTATTATGGACCAAAAGCAGTAGGCTTTGCCAAGCTTCCATAATAAATCACATCTTAAAAAAATGCCCGCTATTAATGCGGGCATTTTTTGTTGCTCTAAAATAAAGAAGCTAACATTTGATAATGAGTATCCATTGATAAACTAAACAAAACATTTAGAAATAACGAATGTAACTTTGAGGTTCGCCAGCCATAAAAAGAACCATTCAGAAAGAATCAAAAGTATCTCGCACATCAAAAGACTTGAAAGTCATGTTAGGTTAAAATGTTTTCTTCTCGCTCGTTTTTATTTTAACAATATTGCCTCCCGGCTGTTTATCATAATTTTCCACTACCAGTGCGGCTGCTCCAATTATTTGACATTAATTATCAAATCTTACCTGGCTTAAAGACAAGGGCAACTTATGAAATTGAATTTAAGATTCTTACAAACATCATACATCTTACATCATAAATCATATAACACATCATAAATCAACCAGCTCCCACTGCTACTTTCGGCACCGCTTGTTTATACTCCCATACAGTAATTACTATCGTACTTACCAATACCAGCAATCCACCCACAATCGCCATGACTCCCAGCTTTTCATGCAGCACAATGGCTGCAATGGGAATACCAAAAAAGGTGATTAAGAAATTAGACAATGCCACCTGTATCGCTTCTAAATTTTTTAATGCTGCAAAAAATAAAATCATGGAGAGAAAATTATGAAACACCGTTAGCAGCGCAAGCCCAATCCATGTGTTGGTGGTAAACGAAGCAATGTTTTTTAATAAATTACCTTCGTAATGCCAAACAAACGGAAACAACATGACCACCATAAAAATATAAGTATAAAAAAGCATCTCCATTTCGGTATAATCTGCTGCAATTTTTTTGCAAATGGTATTGTAAAAACCACTACCCAAAATGCCGGAAAAAATCAATAGGTTGCCAATGATGTATTGCCCGCTAAAATCAGTACTGGAAAGATCTTTAGTGCTACACAACACCACACCAACAATAGCAATGGCAAAGCTTACCCAGCGCAGGTTATTCATTTTTTCTTTTAGAAAAACTACCGCTAATAACGCAGATACCACTGGTAAGGTAAGACTGATAATAGCGCCATTGCTTGCGGTGGATTGCTGTGTGCCAATCGTCATTAATACCTGTGCAGGAAACTGGCCCAGCAGCGCCAGCATGAAAAAAACTTTCAGGTCGCTGAACTTACGGTTTTTATTCTTTTGTATGTCTTTGTATACAAACGGTAACATAAAAATAGTAGCCAATAACATTGGTATAAAAACGGTACTGAAAGCACCCACCTGGTCCTGCACCAATTTGATGCAGGTAAATTGCAAAGACCACATCAGGTTACAGGCAAACAAAGCACCCCAGGACAATAAAGATTTTTTCATGCAGTTTTTGTTGTGTTCTTTTATTGAAACAGTTTAAGTGATTTTTTAAGGATAATAAAAGTTAATTAATGTTGTGGCGTAAAAGTGAGTGATGCAATTGTTAAACAACTATTTTTTTAAGTGCATAATAAAAGTTCAAAAATGGTATTCAGTAAAAGTCAAGTTTCAAGTGTAACATCGGGATGCCGAAAGTCGGCAAGTTTCGAGGCTGCACACAAACTTTTCTCGGGATTTGCAATGACACAACCCCGCCCGGCTGAACGCCGTTCGGACGGGGATGATGACCATCGCTTTGTATTCGCCGGTGCAAAAACATGTACTCAATACAGCCTTTTAATAACATCATTATTTTTTGCTGCCAAAATTCACAACCACCTCACTACCCTTGCTGTGATTGATTCTGCACACACCACCAACTGCAAGGGCTTGCCATACCCAACCTTCCGTATCCGTATTTTTTATTTCTTTTATTGCAATGCCATTTACTAAAACAGTTACTGGCTTTGCCGCAAGCCGCAATACTTCTCTGGCACTTGCATCATACGTTTTGTAAGTAATATTTTTAGCGCTGTATCTTATTTTTTGCACTACTGAAGTTGATTTTAATAAATGATTTTCCCCTGCCGGCGCCCATTCCGGTATAGCCGCAATGCCTTCCATAAAGTGGCGAATATAATCGGTGTAGCCATCGCTAAACCAAATTTCATCACCCCAGTTGTGGCCTGTTTGTACCACACCATCCGGTTGCGCCATATAACTGGCATGGTTAAAGTATCTGTAGGCCTCTTCTTTAAACCATCTTTCGGCACTATCCTCATACCACATTGCACAAATAGACGCATAACGGGAAGTGTGACTGCCCATGGGCAAATAACAACCCGTTTGTTCATTGATGGCATTCATTCCTTTTTCGCCAAACGTATTTTTTACCCACCAGATTAATGCAGGCACGGTTGTGTTGATGTCTTTATCATTGGCAGGGTTTTTAATGAGGTATCGGGCAAATTCCATTGGTGAATTGTTTACCCTGTTTAGGTTGATGGGGTCGAAGCGGATGTCTTCAAAATAGCCTTTCCAGATAGACGTTTTTATGGGGCCTTCGGCAGCGTACAACCATGCCCACACAATATCACTTGCCTTTTTATAAGCGCCTATTTTTTCTGCGCCTAATTTAATATTGGCTTTTATTCTCAGCAACTCATCTAGCAGCCGCAGGTTTTCTACTACATGCGATGTATATTGCTCCAGCACTTCGCCTTTTTCTGCCTTTACTCTAAACGCCCAGGGAGAAGTGAGTACCAAACTTTTCCACTCTAATCCACCTGCACCATGGGCACCTTTACGCACATGCTTTGCCAGTGCATCTGCACAGTCAATGGCAGCCTGCAGGTATTTTTGCTCTTCAGTAATTTCATAAAATTTTAAATAATGGATGCCCATCTCCCCTATTTTATCACACTCCAACACGTAGGAGCCATCGCCCCTCCCTTTGTTTTCATCTGTTACTGCGGTATCAAACCTTGATGCCCCGTCATAAATAATTTCGCCTGCTTCGGAGCTTGCGTAAGGTACATTTGCCCACTCCCAATTGGCGGGTGTGGTGCCAAATTTAAGTTGATGGTCGAGTGCCTGTTTTGCAATGGTTATCATGGCTTTATCGCCTGTAAAGTTGCGCCAGTCGATGGCCAGGCTCTGCACCAGTCCGCCGTTTACTACAATCGGATTATGTGGCCAGCTAGAACCTGTAAAGCCCCCTTTACCATCACGGTACATGGAACAATGCGTGAGAAATAAAGGCAATTTATTGGTGGGACTAACCGGGCATTTTTTTAAGAAATCAACAGCCATTTGAACAGCTTTTACATAAGCAGCACCAGGCACAGCAGGGTGATAACGCCCAAGTAACTTTCCATTTTTATCGAGGTTTACCTTTGCCCCACACATTGAATCTACTTTGTACTGGCTGTAGCTGTGTTGAAAAACGAAAAAGAGAACGAATGATAACAATGTTTTTTTCATGATGACAAAAGGTTGATTATGTAGTGGCCAATTAAATTACTTTGACGGTTACTTGCCCAAATGAATTGTTTCGTAAACAATATTATGTATTTTTTGTAGACAATTAAAATTCTAATTGTAAAAAGCAGTAGTTTTATTTTTAAATCTTCACTGGTAAGTTATGGAAAAAATTAAGCGTTTTACTGATAAGCATGTACTGATAACCGGAGCCGCCAGGGGCATTGGTTTCGAAATAGCCCGGCAATTTGCAGCCGAAGGGGCAGCACTTTCATTGCTGGATTATAATGAAGAAAACTTAGTAGCAGCAACAAAAAGTTTAACCGATCGAGGTGCAATAGTATATGCCTACCCAATTGATATTTCTCATAAACAAGAGGTAACTGATACCATTGCGAAAGCTGACGCCATCAAGCCTATAGACATTTTGATAAACAATGCAGGCATTGCTGCTGAAACTCCTTTTTTAAATATTGAAGAAGAAGAGTGGAACAACATTATCAATATTAACCTTACCGGGATGTTCTTTGTGGCTCAAAGTGTTTGCAGGCTGATGGCCAGGCGTGGCAAAGGCGTGGTAGTAAATATGGCCAGCAAAAACGGGCTGGATGGAGAGTTTGGCTATGCTCATTACAATGCATCCAAAGGTGGTGTAATTATGCTCACTAAAACAATGGCACTGGAGCTGGCTCATTTGGGCATCAGGGTAAATGCTGTTTGCCCCGGCTATATTCAAACACCTATGAGCATGGAGATAGACCCTCCAGAGTTTACCGAAAATTTTGTGCAGCAGTACATCCCATTAAACCGCGCCGGTAAAGTAGAAGAAGTTGCGCCACTGTTTCTTTTTTTAGCCAGTGATGACAGTAGTTTTATGACAGGCCAAATATTAATTGCTGATGGCGGGCAACTTGCCGGACAAAAGCCAGGGATGGATTTGCTTGGGAAAATTAAATTGTAAAATTATTTGCAGGCATTACTACAAATTCAAAACAGCAGAAATTCCTCTTTCGAAATGAGACAGCATAGTTTGCTCCGCCAAATTTATATTTTTTGCTTTTAGAGCTGTCACTATCTGCCGGTGTTCCTTATCAGTCAGTTCGTAATCATCAAATTCTGTCAACGCCTTACCAAGTTTCTCATGAAAAAGTGGTATGTGGCTGGACATGTACAATATGGTGAGCTTATCGTTTTGGGCGCATTTAATCAAAGTTTCATGAAATTTTATATCGGCTTCACAGGCGCCATTGTAGTAACCCTGCTTCACCATCAAACTAAAATCATCACAAACGGCTTCCAATTGTTTGATATCTGAAGCAGTGATTTTTTTATGGGAAATTCTAAGGGCGCCAATTTCCAGTATTTCCCTCAACTCCCTTATTTGTTTAATATCTGCCACGGTAATGGGTTTTACAAAATAACCACCCTTCTCCCCTACACTTACCAACCCTTCTCCCAACAAGCGGTTCAGTGCTTCCCTGATAGCCATCCTGCTCACTTCTATCTTGCCTGCCCATTCATCTTCCTTTAGCCTTGTATTGGCTGCTAATTGTTGAGAAAGGATTTTCTTTCTTATTTCATTGTAAGCTTTCAGCGCAAGTGAATCTATCTTCATATTTATTTTTGTAAGCAAATAGTTGTTAAAACCGTAAACATTATATTTGTAATTATTAAGCTAAAATAATAAAAAAATGATGGCTACTACAGAAACTTTAACTAACTACAAACAATATATTGAAGATGCTGCCCGGTATATTGCCGGTGGAGTAGTATCCTTAAACAGAAAGGTGGATCCACATATTATATTTGAAAAAGCAAAAGGCAGTAAATTATATGACATAGAAGGAAAAGAATACATTGACTATCATGCGGCTTTTGCACCCTATTTATTAGGACATAATTTTGACCCTGTAAATGATGCGGTGATAGACATTATAAAGCAAGACCGCTCCCTGTATGGCAGTGGTACCAATGCTTTGGAGATTACGCTGGCAAAAATGATGTGTGAAATTATCCCTTCAGTTGAGCTGTTGCAAATAACCAATACCGGCAGCGAAGCCACAGCACATGCCATACGCCTTAGCCGTGCCTACACCGGAAGAGACGATATAATTCTGGCCATTGGCGGCTACAATGGCTGGCACAATGAAGTGTCTAGGGCAGTGATGCCGTCACTTGCACAGTTAGGCAAAAGAGTAAGTCCCGGAGAATATCCTTTTGTTCCATTATCTGCAGGCATACCAGACAATACAAAAAGAAGGGTACACCTTGTAAACTTCAACGACCTTGACTCTGTTGCTTACATTATGAAACGCTACCCTGTTGCCTGTGTATTGGCCGAACCTGTGTTACAAAACATTGGCGTGGTTTTGCCCAAGCCCGGCTATTTGCAAGGATTGATACAATTGTGTGAAGACAACGGAGCCGTTTGCATTTTTGATGAAGTAAAAACTGGCTTCCGTTCTGCATTGGGCGGCTATCAATCTGTTGCAGGCGTTACGCCACATTTATCTGTATTTGGGAAAGCGATTGCCAATGGTTATCCTTTGGGAATTATTGGTGGTAAAAAAGAAATCTTAGATTTATTCCACACCGCCGATGCGGATAAAAGGGTGCTGATAGCTGGTACTTATAATGCCCACCCCATCAATACCGCAGCGGCCATTGCCACGTTGAAAATATTGAAAGACCCCGCCGTGTATGAACAAATAGATGCTGTTAGCAACCGCCTCTACGCTGGCTTACAGCAAATAATTGATGAAAAAGGCATACCAGCAGTTCTTAGTAAAAACGCCTCCGCTTACTGTATTTATTTTGCAGAAAAAGCACCACAGGATTTACATGATATTTTAGAAACAGTCAATTTTAAAACAGATCTTGCTTTCAGAAGAGCATCTATTGAAAAAGGAATTTACCACATACCCATTGCCTGCAAACAAAGCTCGGTAAGCTATGCACATACCGAAGAAGATATTGACCGAACACTGGAGGTTACCAGGGAGGTGTTGCAATCGATTTAAAGTAAATAATGAAGAGTATTAATATAACATTTATTAGAAGCGCTTATGCTTTTTTGTTTCGCTTACCATTTTACAACATGCTTTTACTCAAAATAAACAAACCTTACATTGGGTGGTATGATGACGGAGCAATCGTTGCCCTTTTGACTAATAAATTATGCTTTGAACTGAATCCGCAAACGCCCTCAGGCAAGCAACCATTCGCACATCGGTTGATGTAAACACACCATTGTCCTCTATCGCATAATTAATGCCATAACCTTTATAATTAGGTTCATCATTCAACGTAGGTTTTTGGGTTAGATTTCTGCATGTTAAGAACCCACATGTTCACGTTAAGCCATGCATTTTTATGAATTCATTTTGCAAATTGCCCTTTTCCTTTCGCCTTTTCCCCTTTGCCTTCTACCTTTCGCCATTGCACGCCAAAATCCAATTCCGTTGTCCCGTTCATCGGGATGCCGGTGACCACCAGGTATCCAAATGATATTGATGTTTTATCGTGTACCTATTACCTGAAAAACTCCCAACCGAGTTCCTTCACCTCAAAATATCAATTCGCCAAATTTGTCAGGTGTTTGATTTCTTGTAAAAATTTGGGTATTTTTATCAGCATGCAGCACCAGTATCAAAAATTAAAAAAATCAATTCTAACGAAAATAAATAAGGGTATATATAAGCCTGGAGATATCTTGCCCAGCGAGCATGAACTGAAGGAACAATACAAAATAGCCCGCTTTACAGTAAGGCAGGCTTTGGATGAACTGGTGAAAGATGGGCTTATAGTAAAACATAAAGGAAAAGGTAGTGTAATATGCGAAAAGCAACGCAAAGTGCTTGGCATCTTTTCTATCAAGGGGTTTTCTGCGGTGGTAGGAGAGGCAGGTAAAGTGGACACTGTTTTTTTAAAGAAGCCTTATCAATTTAAATGGGGGGCTGACTTTTTTTACCCGCTGACTGCTGCTGAAAACGCAAATGGATGTACTTGTATTGAACGCCTCAGGTCTGTCGACAGCAGTCCGGTAATGCTCGAATATACTTATATCCCCATGGGCATAATACCTCTATTATTGGAAAAAGATTTTATCAACAATTCCCTGTTTGAAACCCTGCACCAAAAGTTTGATATTACAATAACCAGGGCCGAGCAGGAGTTGGTTGCAACCGGCGCAACTAAGCAGATCGCCAATTTCTTTTCAATAAAGGCAGGTACGCCTGTGCTGCATGTGTATCGTAAATACCATTCCAATCATCCTGATTTATTTATATACAGCTCTTTTTATTGCTATACCGGCAATTATTCAATTGGAAATATTTTTCTATAAATTCCTTTACGATTTTTTTATAATTGTCCATACTCACATTTTTTTATAGCTTTACATGTACGGACAAGTTTTCCCGTAAAAAAATCCTGATAATAAAAAATATAATTATGGACAAAGTAAAAGAACTCGCCAAAATGATTGATCACTCCCTCCTGCACCCTACTATGACAGATACAGACCTTATAGAAGGTTGTAACTTGGCAAAGCATTACGATGTGGCTTCTGTATGTATTAAACCGTATTATGTAAAACAGGCTGCTGAATTATTAAAAGGTTCAGATGTACTGGTATGCACAGTTATTGGTTTTCCACATGGCAGTTCGGCTACTG
Organism: Chitinophagales bacterium; assembly: GCA_038213285.1. GTDB lineage: Bacteria > Bacteroidota > Bacteroidia > Chitinophagales > Chitinophagaceae > Ferruginibacter. The sequence continues at coordinate 3,235 of JBBQTL010000190.1, read as the reverse complement.
AAATCAAAATAGCAGAAACGGTACAAGCCTGTAAAGAAGGTGCCACAGAAATTGATATAGTAGTCAATATCGGCAAAGTGCTTTCGGAAGACTGGGACTATGTATCATCAGAAATTATTGCCATACATAATATATGCAAAGAATGGAATGCCATCTTAAAAGTGATTTTTGAAAATGATTTTCTACCAGGCGATGAGGCAAAAATAAAACTTTGCGAAATATGCAGCAACGCCGGGGTAGAGTTTATAAAAACCTCTACCGGCTATGGCTTTGTAAAAGGCGCAGATGGCAAATACAGTTATGAAGGTGCAACAGACAACGACCTTATTTTAATGAGGAAGCATGCGGCGCCATCCGTACAGATAAAAGCAGCAGGTGGTATCCGTTCGCTAGACGGCTTGTTAAGGGTAAAAGCGTTGGGTGTAACAAGGATTGGTGCCACCGCTACTGCCACCATGCTGGAAGATGCGAAAAAATTGTATGGTACTGAAACTGACGCTGCTCCCGGATTTGCTGAAGCCAAAGGTTACTAAGATTAAATACTTGCCAATGAAAGATGATTTGAATCAACTGGTTAAAAAATTAATCGGGGTTAATTACAATACTACCAAAGCAAAAGTGAGTATAGGGTTTGATGGCTACACCGACCTGATACAAAAAGTTGTATTATCTAATAATGGAAGCAATGTAAATTATTACAGTTCTCTTGAGGATATTGGTCGACATATAATGGCCACTGCAGGCAAAAGCGCCCAGTTGGAATTAGTTACCTCAATTACTAAAGCGGGGGGCAATGCACCCATTATGGCTAATGCGATGGGGGCTTTGGGTGTGTCCAATTATTGCTTTGGTACAATGGGAGTTCCTGAAATTCATCCGGTGTTTAAAGAAATGAACAGCAACTGTACCTTGCTATCTTTTGGCAGCCCTGCACAGACAAATGCACTGGAGTTTGATGATGGGAAACTGATACTGTCGGAAGTAAGTACTTTTGAAAATATAACTTTAAAAAAAATAATTAAAGAAAAAGGAGAAGGGTATTTTAAAGAACCATTTTTGCAAAGTGAAATGATTGCAATGGTAGACTGGTGCAACATGCCGGCTTGTACTACCTTATGGAAAGAAATACACGAATTAATTTTAAAGCATCAAATAAAACCAAGCCTATTTTTCTTTGATATTGCCGACCCCTCAAAGAAATCTGCCACTGAAATTAAAGAAGTATTACAAGTTATAAGTTCGTTCAGTAACATAGGTTCTACCATTTTTGGAATGAATGAAAATGAGGTAGTGAAAGTGTACCATGCGCTAACGGGAAATGATACCCCACCTGCAAGTTTAGAAGTTGCCGCCCAATTTATTTTTGACAAAATGGACGTTCATAAATTATTGGTACACCCAACCAGCTATTCTTTTTTAGTCAGTAAAACGGGTATTATAAAAAGAGAGGGGAAGCTAATCAAATTCCCTAAATTATTGACCGGTGGGGGAGATAATTTAAATGCCGGGTTTTGTTTTGGATTGCTAAACGGTTTTACTGATGAAGAGTGTTTATTAATTGGCATGGCAACATCAGGAGCTTATGTACAAAACGGCTACAGTCCCGATATTGATGAATTGATTGCTTTTTTAGAAACTGAATAATATCATCCCTGTATTTTTTAAAATATGAAAAAGCTTTTTTCCAGGATTTTGATGCGATTTTACCTGCTGATATGCCTCAGTATATTTTTTACAACAGTACTTTAGATGTATAAATATTTAGATAGCAATGAATAATGCACCCCATCTTAAAGCGGCAGTTGCAGGCATTGGTTTTATCGGCCCTGTACATATTGAATCATTGCGCCGCATACCCGGTGTGCAAGTGGTAGCCATCGTCCATAGCAATGAAGAAAGGGCTGCAGAAAAAGCCGGCCAATTAGCTATACCGGCTTACTATACCAGCTTCAGTAAAATGCTGGCTGTAGAAAAGCCGGATGCTGTTCACATCTGCACACCTAACCATTTGCATTATGTTATGGTTAAAGAAGCTTTGCTTAATAATATTCATGTGGTGTGTGAGAAGCCATTAACCTTGTCACTAAGCGAAGCACAGGAATTGGTTAGTTTGGCAACCGCTAAAAACCTGGTACATGCTGTTAATTTTAATATCAGGTATTATCCGTTAATTCGGCATATAAAATCAGCCTGTGCCAATAATGAAGCAGGCAAACTATTTTCTATAAATGGTTCTTATCAGCAGGATTGGTTACTAAAGGACACTGACTACAACTGGCGTCTGGAAACTGATAAGTCTGGTATGTCAAAAGCTTTTGCAGACATCGGCTCGCATTTACTTGATTTAATAGAATACAGCACAGGTTTACAAATTACAGAAGTGATGGCCGATTTTTCAACAGCCTACACCAAACGAAAAAAGCCTTTGGAGAATATCGAAACTTACTCAGGAAAAATGGCCACTGCCAAAGATTTTGAGGAAGTTGTAATACATACAGAAGATACGGCCAATGTTTTGCTGCGTTTTAGCAACGGCACCAAGGGTATCGCCACGGTAAGCCAGGTAGCGGCAGGCAGAAAAAACCGGCTTCAGTTAGAAATAAATGGTGCATCGCAGAGTTTTGCTTGGTGTTCAGAAACACCGAATGAATTATGGATAGGCAAACGGGATGCAGCCAATCAAATATTGTTAAAAGACCCTTCGCTGGTTCACGAATCTGCAAGGAGCATTATTGGTTATCCCGGAGGCCATAACGAAGGATTTGCTGACACCACCAAACAATTATTTAATGAAGTATATACGGCTATAGAAAATCCTGGACTGAGGGTTAATCCACTATACCCGACTTTTAAAAATGGTATAAGAGAAATGGAATTATGTGAAAAAATAATTGAAAGCCACCAGCGGCAATGCTGGGTAAAAATATAGTGTATAATATTAAACGATTGCTCATGTTCCAGTTAGGGTTTGTAAGTGCCATACTTGCTGATAAATGTTTTGAAGAAGTAATTGATTTTGCAGCGTCCAACCAGTTTGCATGTATTGAGTTGATGTGCTGGCCCAAAGGTATTGCCGAACGAAGGTATGCAGGCATTACGCATATTGACGTAGATGCATTGGATGCGGATTATACCAGGCGTTACCTCAAGGAAAAAAATGTTTCTATATCTGCATTAGGCTATTATCCCAACCCTTTGGATGCCGATGAAGAAAAACGTACGTTTTATATTAGCC
>JBBQTL010000189.1:0-11970 GCA_038213285.1 Chitinophagales bacterium | reverse complement strand
TTTTTTTCATGGCTTCGCCATCCTCAGTCACACGGATATGATGAGCTTAAAAAAAAATCAGGACTCTTAAAAAGTTAAATGGATAAAAAATAATTTAAAAAAATACAGCCAAAATTTTTATTCACAACCAAATCATCTGCTTTAATAAAAACAGCCCTCACATATTGGTTTTTGAACTTATCCTATAAGTTTTGCAGGTTGAGTACCAGCCAAATAGCATTTCTTTAAATACAATTTGGGCGCAAAAGTACTTGTTTATTAATTACAGTTACAATATAATCTGTAATTAAGTAGCGGGAAACTCATTTTGCAATACCTTTTTCCAAAGTGATTACACCATTGAAAATTAATAACTACAACAGTTATTCCAGGCTTAATTAGCTGCCTTGCATAAATTAGACCAAAATAGTTTTTATGATTTAATATCTGTTCATATCCGCTATTGGCGATATAACAATACATATATAGGTAGGAGATTAAAAACAAGGCCGGGGCGGCTTTTTAGTTCAGTTTATGTATTTGGAAAAATATTCTAAAACTAAATTCATCAGCCTTTATTCATGATTCCCCGGAAACTGATATTTTAAAAAAACAACCGGTATCTAATCTATGTCGAAATATGAAATTATAGTGGTGAAATACAATATGTATTAAAATATCCATCAATTTATGGAAAAATATAAATTGGTGATTATTCATCAATGTCATGTACATGCAAAAGCGTATTGTATTTAACCTTTTAAAATACCTGATTGCTTTACATTAAAAAAACATCGACCAGTAGAAGATTACTTATTCCATATTTGCTGGTAAAACCCAGGATTTATCATCAGGTATTTATATTCCCCCAATTTAATTGCAGAGTCTAATAATCATTTACTGGTATAACATGATACTTTCATTACCTGCAATAACGAGTTCTCCGGAAAGTGTGTATTAGACTAGACATTTAATTTATTGCAAAGAAGTTTTCAATAACTGGGCCCGAAATACCCTTCCAATTTCCTAATTAATTTGATGAAATCCAATTACTATGCAAGATCTCTTCGTTTCACCAAAATAAAGTCTGTTGAAAAATAATTTTTCTCATCTTCAAAATGGTCGAAATACAGGCTAAACAAGAAATAAGTTAGCTAAAATTTACACAATTCACATTTCTAAGGTTTTTAATTAAAGCAAAATAACTTATTTGATACTTTTATATTACTTTTGCCATTAAACATATATCATCAACTTATCAAGTAATTAAATTAATGCCTTATGCAACGTTTTCATTGGAAACAAATAGCCTTTAGTGTTTTGATTTTTGCATCTGCCGTATCGGTATTTGCTCAAAAAACAGAAACAACGTACAACACAGTTAAGCCTTTTACAGGTAGTAAAGAATTCAGGAAATTTTCTGTAGGTGTAAATGCAGGAGTGTTAACCCCTTCAGTTGTTATTGGCGGGTCCAATGACTACACCAACCCGCAGTTTTCCCTGGGATATGGCGGAAATGTCAGGTACCAGTTTAACCATTATTTCGCCTTACAGGCAGATTATTTGGGTGGATCATTAAAAGGTAACCAGGATGCTAACCTGGGAAATGGTCAACCCCCTACTCAAAGGGTAGTAAGATCCTTTAAAACCCAAATTAAATACGCAGCCAGTCTTAATGGCCAGTTCACATTTGGTAATGTTAATTGGTTAAGAGAGAAAAACTCCATTGTTCCCTATGTATCTGCAGGTCTTGGCCTGGTGGGTTATGAAGTTGAAATTAGTAAAACCTCGCTTACAGATCCTCAAACACCTTATGATGACAAGCCTTCTAAAAAGGAATTGTTTGTTCCGGTGGGTTTAGGTTTTAAAATAAATGTTGCCAGGATGATCAACCTTGATCTTGGATACCGCATGCAGTTTGTAGATGGTGACAATTTTGATGGTTATTCTTACTGGACGGTTCCTGCCGGCCGAAGCAGTACCGTTAAAAAAGATAAGTTTTCTTATGGCTTCATAGGTTTAGAATTTGCATTGGGTAATAAAGCAAAACCACAGTTATTGTTTGATAACCCGGCTGCAAGAACCAATAGCAACCTGCAAACTCAGATTGATACTGTTAAAACAGTCATCGATGCTTTAAAGAACGATACAGATGGCGATGGTGTTGCAGATATTTTTGACAGAGAACCAAACACACCCGCCGGATCACCAGTTGATAGCCATGGTGTAACAAAAGATACTGACGGAGATGGTGTTCCGGATTGGAAAGATAAACAACTGATCACTCCAACAGAATGTCAACCAGTTGATGCAGATGGTGTAGGTAAATGCCCTGAACCAGCTTGTTGCACTGAGTTAAAAGAACAAATTGCCAGAGCTACTGTTATTTCTGAATGCCCTTCAGATTACCCGAGCCTTTCAATGAAGGGTGCAAGTTTAAGCAAAGATGTAAAAGCAATGTTAGCTACCGTTTCTTCCAAACTACAGGAAAAACCAACATGTACTATTACTATCACAGCTTATCCCGGTGCATCTAAAGCACAACAATCATTGGCAGATAAGAAATTAGATGCAGTAAAAAACTACCTGGTAGAAACACTGGGTGTAAGTGCTGACAGAATTGCTACTGACAAAAGCATTGGTGGTGGCGATGTGAATGTATTAGATATTAAGTAAGATTTTAGTTATAGCTAAATAAAAAGCCCTCCCGGTAATTCGGGTGGGCTTTTTATTTATATCGTAAGGGTACTTCTCATAACTAACTAATTCATAAAAAAACGCTTCCTATTATAGCCACTTTGTATTAAATTTTTATTAATTTATTTAAGATTTTGTGACCACTCGATCACTGCCGTAGTGGCCATATCGCTTGTGTTATAATTAAAAAACGCATTATGTCTTTATAAGTACATTATTACCTACCCAACAAAATCGCCAATATCCCTAATATTTACGTCCTGCCAACCGGAAATCAGCAAGGCTGAATGTAAATGAGGCATTCTATCAATTTAGGGACCACCTGAATGCCTATTTTACCATCACCAACGGCGCGACCCCGTTTAGCAAGATTGTTTCGGCAACGCAATCGTAAGATTGGGCTTGTTATGCCAGTCGTGTATTAGATTACGGATGTTGGCGGTTTCACTCTGAAAATTATCCTCGGCAATATTGCTACCAAAATATGAAAGGTGATTTGCCAGCAGGGCTGCATTGCTCTTGGTAACGGGATCGGTACTATAGGCAATAACCATTTACCAGTGCGTTGATGCCGGTGATGGCACTGTCCGGGCGTGCATCCAGTTCCTCCAGTTCTTTAGCGATAATATTGCTGGTCGCCACTTTAAAAAGCAATTCAATTTCCGCAGAAACAGTTTTAAGGGTATCAAACTGGGGTAGAATATTTAACGTAGCGGGACCGTTCTGCCCGGTAATGGAAAGAATATCAGTTAAAAACCGTGAGTATTCTCTATTGCGAAAGTTGTTTAATTTAATGGAATTGATCATTACTGAATTTTTAATTAATGGATAAAAAATGAACTGTCAATAAAATTTTAACCGGCTGTTAGCCCTGTTTCAACAAAAGATTACGCATCTACCTTGTTTCAAGTATCAAACGTTAACCGAAATGTCCTGTTTCCGGGGCCACATTCACTGACTAAACGTCATTGAACTGTTGCAATTCCTTTTGCGATTAGAAGTTTCCCCCCGCAGGGGGAAGTTCGCTGCAGGTAAAAACACCTTTCCCCCCGCAGGGGGAAGTTCGCTCCGGCATGCAGCACGTTTCCCCCCACAGGGGGAATGCTGCTGCAGATAGAAACACGTTTCCCCCCGCCGGGGGAACTTACTGTAACAATGGCAGGCGCTACCAGTAGTAAGATGCAACCAACGGCCTGGCAATGCACAATAAAATGAGGGAACAGGAATACATAAAACTTTATTTTTTCTGGCTGAAGTAATTAATTGCTTCGCTTTGTCCATTTTAATAACCTGGCTTATGGCAGTTAATCATAAAAACCCTCCTAATGCTATTTAGGAGTGTTCCAAAAATGTCCTTCGGTTTATGGATAATTATTTATGAGTAATTTTTTTGAGGCATTTATTTTTAAGATGGTTATTTTTTAATACTGTTTTTTGGGGATTCAGCAGTATTTTAATGCAAAGTTATTAACACCAGATTTTTGTTGGTACTTTCTTTCTGTATAGCAGCATATTCAACCTTTATGTTTCCAGTTAATAAAGATCCCTATCATGGGTTTCTATGCTGGTTAACATGGAAACAATCCCTATGATAAAACAGATGGCCCGCACCAATGCGCCCGATTGAATAACCCAAAAAGAAGTTTTGAAATAGGCAAACAGGGTGGTTATTAAAACCACGGTTCCCCTAACCATATTTGGAATGGTAGCAGCGGCAGTAGCCCGCAGGCTGGTTCCAAATTGTTCGGCCCCAATGGTCAAAAACATGGCCCAATATCCAATTCCAATACCCAGTAAAGAGTAATGCCGTAAAAAACTCCAGGACTTCGAATGCCTGCAAAAAGCTAATCAACTGTAAAAAATAACGTAAACAGCATCATGTAAAAGACTGCTTTTTTCCTGGATCGTAACCCATGACTAATAAAAGCACCTGCGAAGTCACCGGCCGGTAAACAGATGTAACATCACATGATGGAGAGACCGGGATTAATCAAGTCCCTATTTCCTAAAGCCTTTCCAAACTTATTGCTGAAAGTGGCCAAAATGCCAATTACAAACCAGGTAGGTAAACCCATTCCAATACATTCCAGGTAACGTAAAAGGGGGGTTCTATTTGAAAATAAAGAAAAGAAATTACCCTTCTGAACATTTTTTTGATTTTTAATGTGCTCAAGAAACCGGATTCAAAAACGCCCATTCTTATTTTAACGCCCAACGAGCTATTTTTCTAGCACTTTATAGTGGAGGCCGTCCTGACAGCTTGCGAATGCACTAAATATCAATTCTAAATCTACAGTTTACGGTTTTATCCCTTGCGCAGTATAAATAAATTTGAACTAATTCAAAATCGCCGGGATTATCTTCGGTAGTTAAGATATTTAAAGAGCTATTTAAATTGATCAAAATGAGCTTGTTTTTAAAGGTAGTTTTACAATGGAGAACCAGAAATTTTCAATGGTTGCTATCACGTTAAAAAAACTATGGGCTTCAAAAGGCTTTGTGAGAAAAGAGTTAACATGGTTTTTGTAAGCCAGTGCAATGTCCGAAGGTGATGAAGAGGTAGTAAGCATAATAACCGGAATGTGTTTTAATACGTCATTCTCCTTCATAAACTTTAGTACCTCGTGCCCGTTTCTTTTAGGCAGGTTAATATCAAGTAAAAGCAAATCGGGCTGCCTTGTATTTAAATAACCATTTGCATTTGTAAGAAAATCCATTGCTTGCTTCCCATCTTTAACCACACTTAGATTTATAAGCATTTTTGCATTTTCCATTGCTTCGGTGGTGAGTAATATATCTCCTTCATTATCTTCAACTAATAAAATATGTATAGGTTCCATAAAATTAATTTAAGAGTTTTGGTATGGTAAAATAAAATGTGCTTCCGATGTTCTCTTCAGACTCTAACCAAATGTTCCCGCCCATAAGTTCCACATTTTTTTTGGTTATTGCAAGCCCGATACCGGTTCCGGGATATTTTCCTTTACCGTGGAGGCGTCGGAAAATAATGAATACCTTTTCAAAATCTTCTTTTGATATTCCTATGCCGTTATCGTTAATACTAAATTGCCAATGCATTTCTTTTTCTACTGCGCCGATCTTTATAATAACCTCACTTTCTGCGACAGAATATTTTAAACTGTTGCTGATAAGGTTTTGAAATACCTGGTTCAGGGCTATTTTATGCGAATGAACTATAGGCAGCGGTTCAACAATTATTTTTGCATTTTTTTCTTCAATTTGAGTGCAGTAAAGAATCCTGATCTCATTGATAAGTTCATCCAGGTTTATATCTTCCGTGATTACCTGCTTGCTGCCTATATGCGAAAATTCAAGCAGATCAACAATTAGCTGCTGCATTCGCTTAGCACCATCTAGTGCAAACCATATGTATTGTTTGCCTTTGGCATCGAAGATATTTTCGTATTTCTTTTCCAGTTGGTCTAAAAAACCCGTTATCATTCTAAGAGGTTCCTGCAGATCATGCGATGCTGCATACGAGAATTGTTCCAACTCAATATTTTTTTTTTCAAGCATTGCCATGGCATGGCTGAGTGATTGCTGTTCGTGACTTAATTCCTCCCTGAGTATTTTTTCACTTTCAATGGTTTGCTGCAACCCGTTAGATATTCGGGGTATAAGGGCCGATGACAAAAAACTTAAGAATACCAGGTGTGAAGAAACAGTTATCCATAAGCCAACAGCGTCCTGTTGGTTACCCCCCCACGGTACCAGTTGAAAATAGATAGCTAATGCTACTGCGATGCATATACATGTATTCAGAAACGCCGACCAGTAAGCATATTGTACAGGGAAAATAAAGATGCAGATTATAGAATCAATTAGCATGTAGATCAATCCGGGGCCGGACATGCCAATGTAATACAGCATCAACAGGCAGCATAAATAAATACTTGCTACAAAGATCACTTTACGGAATGGAATAGAAAGACCGGGTATAAATACCACTGCCATCATACTTATTACCGTAAGCCCATCAACCACCACCATTATGTACTGGCCGGTGATAACTATCCAGTACAGGCATGGCACCAGTGCTATAAGGCAAAAGGGAAGCATGTAAATAATAATGCCTGCAAACAAGTTGTTTCGCCAGTAGCTTAAATCTTTTATGGCATTTTCCGGGCTTGCGCAATTGCGTTTAATGGTGTCAATATAGTTTTTCCTGATATTCATTTTTTAGGTATTGTGAAATAAAAAGTAGTTCCTTTTTCGGGCACAGAGGTTAGCCATATTTTGCCCCCAAGGTTCTCAATTATTTTTTTGCAGACAGCCAGGCCCATACCTGTTCCCGAATATTCATCTTTATTATGAAGCCGCTGAAAAATAACAAATATCCTGTCGAAATATTCTTTATCTATACCAATCCCGTTATCAGCAATTGAAAATTGCCAATGGTGGGTTAATTCTTTCGAGGTAATAATAATACTGGCGGCAGTATCGTCTCTGCTGTATTTCAAAGCATTGCCAATAAGGTTTCTAAAAATCTGACGTAAGGGAGAACTATAACCAAACAATACCGGTAATTCATTAAAAGTAATTGCTGCATTCCTTTCCTCAATGTCCTTCCTGAATAAAATCTCTATCTCCTCAATCACTTCACTCAAGTCAATATGCTCCATATCATCCATTGAACGGCCTGCCATGGAATAGTCAAGCAGGTCTAAAATAATCTGCCGCATCCGCTTTGCCCCGTCAACTGCAAAGTCAATATACTTTTTACCTTTATCATCAAGTACCAACCCATATTTTTTTTCTAATAGTGCAAGAAAACTGGTCACCATCCGCAATGGTTCCTGCAGGTCATGCGAAGCCACATAAGCAAATTGCTCCAGTTCTTTATTGGAAATAGCCAGTTCTTCTGCATTTTGCTCTAATGTTTCATTGAGTTGTTTAAGAGAATCTTCATATTCCTTGCGGTAAGTAATGTCCGTAATAGCGCCTACCATACGAATTGCTTTACCGGAATGGCTACGAATAACGATGCCCCTGTCTATAACTGTGGCAATTTTACCCTTATTTTTTATAATCCTGTACTCCTGTTGCCAGTGTGTTGCGTTGGTGTCTTCAATTACTTTTTGTAAACTTTCTTTTACCAGGGGTAAGTCTTCAGAATGGAATTTATCCTGCCAGAAATCGACAGCCTTTACATTTTTATTTACTTCGTAGCCAAACAGTTTGTTATAACCATTCCCACGATAAAGGTTATCATTTACAATATCCCAGTCCCAAATAACATCATTGGTAGCCTCGGTAACTTTTTCAAAACGTTCATTGGATTGGCGGATGCTTTCATCTGCTTTTTTTCGCTCAGTAATATCACGGGTTACGCCTAAGAGGGAAATAACTTTTCCTTCAACATTCTTTAGAGGAACGGCATGGATTTCTAAAAAGAGATGTGCTCCTTTTAAACCTATCACTTCAAATTCCAATTGGCCGCTATTGCCTTTAAAAACTTCTTTGGTCAATCGGGCAAAGGCTAACCTGTATTTGGGAGTTATCAACTCCTTAACGGGATGTCCTAAAAGCTGTTCCAGCCTGTCAGCTTCCAGCATAGCAAGGCCGGCAGGGTTTATGTCAAGCACTTCACCTTTGGGTCCCAGCAATTTAATACAATCCGGTTCGGTTTGTAAAATGGTAAATAAATGCCGCTCTCTTTCTGCCAGCGACTGTTCTGCTTTTTTTAGTTCTGTTATATCCATCATACTTCCTACCAGGCTGACAGGATTTCCTTCCTTATTCCTTGTTATATAGCAGCGGTCATAAATGTTTCTATATTCATTATTTGCATCCCTGAAGCGATATTCAGAAATGAAAATATTTTTATCAGAATCAAGATGTCTCTTTTGCATATCAACCAATGCATCTCTGTCTTCCGGATGAATATGTTCCCCCCAAATATCTTCAGTCGGCACCATATCTGCCATCGTTAATCCATAAAGATGCTGGTGTATTTCATTAGCCCATTTTTTGCCGGTTTCAAAATCCCATTCCCAAATCGCATCATTGGTAGCCTCGGTAACTTTTTTAAAACGTTCATTGGACTGGCGGATGCTTTCCTCTGCCTTTTTACGTTCGGAAATATCCCGCACAAAAGCACAAAAGAATACTTCTACCCCCTGTTTTATTGGCAATACTGTTAATTCAATTGGAAATTCTTCTCCGTTTCGCCTGATGGCCGTTAATTCCAATAATACATTGAGGGCTTTTTCTACACCAGTTTCAAGATAACTTTTTATCCCCTCAGTATGACACATGCGGAACGCTTCAGATATACTTAGGTTTGAAAGCTCCCGTCCCATCACTTCCGCTTCTTTCCATCCAAAAATGACTTCCGCTTGCGGATTCCAAAACGTAATACTATCATTGGCGTCAATGCAGATGATTGCATCTAATGCTCCGCTAATGATCAGCCTACTTTTTTCCTCGCTGTCTCTAATCCTTTCTTCTGCTCTTTTACGTTCAGTCACATCACGAAAACTCCAGACACGACCCACATATTTTTTATTGATCAACTGTGGTTGTGAATAACGCTCAAGAACCCGACCGTCTTTAAAATGAACCAGGTCAAAGTCCATTTCTTCGTTACTATTGTAAAGTTGTTGTACCCTTGCAAGAAACGCATCCGGGTCTACCAGTTGGTTAAGTAAAAATTCAATAGAGTTTTTGTCTTCCCCCGAGTCCAGAATTTCCCGGGGCATTTGCCATAATTCCAGGAATTTATTATTACACCTGGTTATTTTGTTGTTGTTATCTACTACTAATATACCATCAGCAGTTGATTCTAAAGTTGCTTCAATAATTGAAAATGTTTTTTCCAATTCAATCTCTGCCAATTTACGGCTGGTAATATCGTTGGTTACACCGTCTATTCGTATTATCCAGCCATTTTTATCAAGGGTAGGTATCGCTTTATTTTCAATCCATCTGATGCTTTTGTCTTTATGTATAATACGATATTGGTTAAATACAGGCTTGCCCTCCCGGAGGTCATTAAACTGTTGTTTAATTTGGTAACCGTCATCAGGATGAATAACTTTTCTCCATAGTTCCCTGTCATCCAAAAATTCTTCCAATGTATAACCATATACTTTTTCGCAACCGGCCGACATCTGTAACAGTTTATAGGAAACCATATCCACCGAAAACAAAACCTCATCTATGTTTTCAAAGAGTGTTTTCAACTCTTTATGTGCCTTTTTCAATTCCTCCTTTTCTTTTCTGAGTTCAGTATTCAGTTCTATCATTTCGTTTGAACTTAATTCAATAGAACGTTCAATCAGTTTACGATCCTTTTCATAATGGTCATAAGATTCACTGATCACCTCTAAAAGCTTCTTGATGCTGTCAGGGATATCATGAGTTTCACTGACATGTTTCTGTATCTGCCTTGCTAATAACTTATTCATCTTTCTAAGAATGTAGTAATGGTCATTGTCTGGTTATGCAGTTCACAATTCACAAAACCTGTGCTAAGGGAAATTTCACCGTAAGAATAAAAGCCTGTGATGGAGGTATTGTTTCCATACATAGCCCACACTACCTCCAACTCTTTTTCTATCCGCTGATCCAAAACAAGTTTTCTTCACACACAAGTGATCGAAATGGCCAATTCGGGCTCGTCAGTAATTCCGTTTACCCTGTTCTGTGCTGCATAAGAGGCTCCTTCAATCAATCTGTCCAAATTAGCTTCATTAACCTGCCGAAAACCCCTTTTGGCATATTGCCTGCAAATGTTAAACTCTTTTCTTCTTCATTTATTGCGAGTATTGTTCTTACAACCGATTCGTCAGAATCATTTTCCCGGATGCTCAGGGAAATAATCATCCTGAACCCGGAAGTTCAGATGCAAATTCGCCAGGATACATTCTATTGATATCCAAAGCCGGCTTACCATCCAGTTCATGCAAAATATTTTCATTTGCTTTTGTAATTAGTCTTTCGGGGCCAAAGGAATCTCAACCACCAACGCTGCCACAATTTACCAACAAATGATCTCCATAAAATCCAATAGCTATAATTCTGCCTTCAATTGGTAGTTCATTTAGGCCAACCAGTGTTTTGTTAAACCTGGCTCCATCTCCGGCAAGGTCGCCTGTAATAATAACTTCTGATGGTAAGCCTTCCTTTAAACCCTTACAAGTTCAGATCCATGCACCTTCTGGCCGTCAGAAATAATCAGTACATTTTTAAGATTTTCTTTCTCCAATGCATCAGCCAGCGTTTTACCTGCTTCACGGCTATTTTGCACATCAGCAATCTGAACTACAACGGTTTTTATTCCGGTCCTTTCCAAACTAACAGCAGTTAGTGACAGGGTTTAGTCATTGACTTGTATATCATAAATTTCCCCTGCTGTGGAATTCATTACAATATCTGCATTGGGGTACTTCTCCCTGATCTGTTCATAAAAAGCGGAATTTTCCAAAAGAGATGTGCTGCCAAAAGCAAGCACCAGGTTGCAGGACCCTGCATCGAAAGGATTGGTATTTAAAAATTCCCAACCATTTGAAATGGAGTACTTTTTTTTGCAGAATTTTTATAATATTGGTTTTAAGCTTGCCGTGGATTTTCTAAAGAAGTCTTCGGCTTTTTTTCTTTCAGTATTATCTGACTGGGGAATACTTAGCCCTGCTATTACGGCTGCAGTTTATATTGGGTTAATTTTAAAATTGTATCACTTTCACCAAAAATATTAGCAATGTTGCGTGATTATTACAAGATGTTTAAGCCTACAACTTTTCTTTTTGAAGGACAAACACCCGGATTGGCTTATGATGCCCGAAGTTTGCAGCAAGTGTTAAAGCAGGCTTTAATAAAGACAAAAATCACTAAACCGGCAACTTTACATTGGTTGCGGCATAGTTATGCCACGCATTTGTTAGAGAGTGGCACCGACTTGCGCTACATTCAGGAACTTTTGGGACACAAAAGCAGCAAGATCACTGAAATCTATACCCATGTGAGTACAAAAAGTATTCAACAAATAAAAATTCCGTTTGATGATTTATAAAAAGTTATTACATTTGAAATTGCAAAACGCTATAAAGTAGCGCAAATACGCCCACAATGGGGTGCATACACGCTACTTTGTAGCGGGTATATACAAGTTGTAGGCTATGGTAAGACGACCCCTAAAATATTTGACGCTTTTATTATTGTTGGTTCTGACAATCAATTTTTGTTTGACAGTATTTAAACGTTTGAGACTGCCTTTTGAAAACGGCCGCTTTTTTGATGAAATAAATTATACAGTGATAAAAGAGCAATCAA
>JBBQTL010000188.1:0-11998 GCA_038213285.1 Chitinophagales bacterium | reverse complement strand
GGTATGAATTATTTGTAACCATACCCCACTGGATACACAAGCCAGGGGAAAATTTAAACTGGTTATTGGGTTGCAAACGTTTTCTTAACCAGCTACAACTTTTAGTATACTCTTTTTAAGGTTGGCATCCCTAACGGACTTCTTTCAGAGATCAATTTACATGCATCGGTATTCTATTGCCAGCATTACTAATGGAATATAATTGGCTCCAATATATAAAGCAGAAACGCAGAATGATATTTAAACTTTAACTTAGTTAGCATCTCACAATAAAAAACCGCTTCAATGATAAACGATTATTTAGAAAGTATAAAAAAGCAATTTGCTTATTATAAAATGCTTGCAGATAAAGCTATTGAGCAGGTACCTGAAGAAAAACTTTTCTGGCAGTACAACACGGAGAGCAATAGCATTGCCACTATTGTAAAACATCTCTGGGGAAATATGCTGTCCCGCTGGACGAATTTTTTAACCACCGATGGCGAAAAAGATTGGCGAAAAAGGGATGCCGAATTTGACAATGATATAAGAACTAAAGATGAACTGATAGCCATGTGGAACGAAGGATGGAAATGCCTCAACGATGCCATCCAACCGCTAACCACAGCAGACCTTGAGAAAGAAATTTATATTCGTAACATGGGGCATAGTGTAATGGAATCCATCAACCGGCAACTGGCTCATTATCCATATCATATTGGCCAGATTGTATTTATTGCAAAAATGGTATGCGATAACAAATGGAACTCACTATCTATTCCCAAAGGTGGTTCAGCATTATACAATGCAGAAAAATTTGCCCATCCAAAAGACACAGAACATTTTACAGACGGCCCCTGTCTCCGCCGCGGCGGAGGAACTTAGATTCAAAGCTATATTTGAATTTTTTGACGATCATTCATATTCCGGCATTGGGTTTGGTAGTCTTAATTTCGTTAGTCTTAAGGAATACCATTTGAATTGAAACAAAAGAACATACGATAGATCAATACAGCTTATTATCAATTCTCCATTAATCGATTATCAATTAGACAAAACCATGTTACAAGTCCGCTCACCATACGATCAGCATCTGATAAAAGAAATTCCTGTGCAGGGCGAGGCGGAAGCTGACAATGCCCTGGAAAAAGCGTATACCCTATTTAGTGACCAGGATAATTGGTTACCCGCCTGGCAGCGTATTGATATCCTGAACAAAGTAGTTGCTATCATGAATACCAGGGTAGAAGAACTGACAAATATGGCTGCCGAGGAAGGTGGTAAGCCTTATACCGATTCAAAAGTAGAGGTTCGCAGGGCCATCAATAGCGTTCAACTGGCAGCTGAATACATTCCCCGGTTAAAAGGGGAGCAAATCCCGATGGGCATTAATAAAGCTTCTGAAAACAGGATTGCATTTACAACCAGGGAGCCCATCGGTGTGGTATTTGCTATCTGTGCTTTTAATCATCCGTTAAACCTGGTAATCCATCAGACAATTACTGCCATTGCAGCGGGATGCCCGGTAATTATTAAACCTGCTTCCAGTACACCTCTCTCCTGTTTATACTTTGCCAGAATTTTGGAAGAAGCTGGTTTACCCGAAGGTTGGTGCCAGGTAATGGTGTGTAAAAGTGAAGTTGCAGAACAACTGGTGGCTGATGAACGAATCAATTATCTTTCATTTATTGGCTCGGCCAAAGTTGGCTGGCATTTAAGATCGAAACTGGCACCGGGTACCCGTTGTGCTTTGGAACATGGTGGCGCTGCCCCGGTGATTGTTGAAAAAGATGCGGATTTTGAAGAACTGTTACCTGCACTGTTAAAAGGCGGATTCTATCATGCCGGGCAGGTATGTGTGTCCGTTCAAAGGGTATTTATTCACGAGGATATTTGCGAGTCCGTTGCCAACCAGTTGGCTGGTCTTGTAAAAAAACTAATCGTAGGTGATCCGCTTGATAAAAATACTGAAGTAGGGCCGCTTATAACCCCCGCTGAAGTGGACCGGGTGGAAGAATGGGTAAATGAAGCAGTTGAAAAAGATGCAACTTTGTTATGTGGCGGTAAACGTATATCTGATACCTGCTATGAACCAACCTTACTGTTAAATCCTCCTGCAGATGTTCGGGTAAGTACGCAGGAAGTATTTGGCCCTGTGGTTTGTATTTATGCATACAAGAATAGAGCGGAAGCAATTAAAACAGCTAATAGTTTAAACCTGCATTTCCAGGCTGCTGTGTTTACAAAAAATTTAGATGTGGCATTGGAATGTGTAAAAAAATTAAATGCTACAGCCGTTATGGTAAATGATCATACTGCCTTTCGGGTTGACTGGATGCCTTTCGGCGGAAGAGATGCATCAGGACTTGGTATGGGGGGCATTCCTTTCACAATGAATGAAATGACCAGAGAAAAAATGATGGTAATAAAAAGCGCAGTATTGTGATTTTATTTAAGCTAAAAATGCATAAATTAGAGGTATCTGCCATTTAACAATTCATAACCTGTCCACTGGTTGATTTGGCACAATATTTTCAATCCCTCCGTAAAACAAATAGTTTGAAAAAATTCATACTTCCTCTCCTGGTATTTTCTTTTGTTATGATCAAAGCCAGTGCTCAAAAAATTGATAGCATTTACGTAAATCTATATACAGACAGTTTAAAAAAAGGGACTTTCAATTACATTAATATTGATGGGCTATTATCAAATGGTAATTATTTGCCCCTGGACAGTACCCATCTCGTATTCAAAGCTTCTACAGGTGAATTTAATGGAAACTCTTTATGGATTGATAATAATATTAAACAAGAAAAAGTAAGTATAAAAGTAGTTCTAAAAAAGAACCCCGCCCTGTTCAAAGAATTTGATATGTACATTAAGAAAAAGCCAGACAATGAAAAATTAAAGACTGCAGATGAAATTATGAATGACATGAAAAATAATCAACGTTCAAAAAGTAGGGGAAGTAATAACCTGATTTGAACAAGCTTTGCAACTGGAAAATTAAGGACATAAAAATGGCAAGTTACTTACATCGCACCGCTCAACCATCTACCCTTGCTACCTTCCGGTCCTGGGGGAGTTCAACAGGAGCTGGCCGTATAAGACTTGCCGGTGCAAATATATGGCAGTGAAATTAAAACAATCAAATAAAATCTATTTTTTTGTTTTTCTATAACAACACCAGTGATTGTCTTATATAAATGGGGCAGGAATCGTACAGCAGAATTACATTGGTACAAGTGTGCGATCCCGAGTTCCGTCGCTACGCTCTTCCCCGGAACAAGCTGCAATAGAAGCTTCATCCGTATTCAATTGCATGGCCCAAATTAGACCTCCTCATTAATACATTACTACATTTACATTCATTACGATCTACATAAATCCGAAATCAGAAAATCCAACATCCGACATTAAAAACTCAGCCCCGGCCTGTCCGTCCTCGTATCCAGTTTACCAATGCCTATTAACTGATCCACCTGATCGGTAAATGATTTGTAATAAACCAGGATAGTATAGTTGTTTTCTGTTTCCCAATAATTGCCTTCCAGCTCCGATTTTTGTGCAGGGTTATTTTTATCAACCAGCATGTAACCATAACTGTAATATCCCTGCTTTAAAAACTGTGTCCCTTCATACATTCCTTTTTCCTGGTTAAACTGCATTTTAGTTGCCTCATATATTTTGTAATCCGTTAACTGTCCAAACAGGTACAGGTCTTTATCGGGATATGGAGCCTGTGTGGGCGTTACATAACTAAACTGCACCGTAGCAAAATCGCCCTGCCAGTAAGGATTAATCGTTTCATAGGTGGTAACCTGGAATAATCCATTCAGGTCCTGGTAATATACGTAGCGCTGGCTGGTGCGGTCTATATCCGGCTTCACAAAAATTGTAGTGGCGTTCTTTTTATAATCTGCCTTTTCAACCCGTTCGCTTTGCAAACGAAAACTTCTGAGATCAAGCCAACGCCATTCTTTCCCTCCGGGAAAAACAAAATTATTTTCTGTATTATATTCAAGCGAATTACCCCTGGTAAAAGTGGGCGGTACGTTACCCTGTGCATTATCCCATCGGTTATTTTGCAACACCAATACTTTTACCTGTTGATTGGCGTTGAAAGCATTTAGACCTTCAAGATTTACGGTAAATTTCAAACGCTGGTGCGATTTAAAAAACTGCGGCGTAAATGGCTGAATAAACTGAGCCATTACGGAAGACTTTGGATCAAGCACCAGCAAGGCTCGAGTAAATGCTAATTTGGTGGAATCGCCATCCAAATAAACTTTTAACAAATAATTTCCACTTTTTGTAGGAAGAGAATTGGCCTCGGGCAATATCACCTGGTAGTGTGTGTAACGGGTATAGGCAATGGAAGAAAAACGGTATCCGGTAATTCGTTGCTGGGTAAAGCCCTTTATATAATCAAACTGGCTTAGCCTGACCGGGTTCCAGTTATAATCGCATAACTGGTAAGTGTAATAGTAGCTTTTTACATTGGCTTCCAAATCATCAAAATGAAGCTCCAAACGGTCGCCACTGTTGAGTTTGTAAACGGGCAATGCCAGCTGATCGCCATATACATGAAGGCGTACCGCCTTTATATTTGTTTTATAAATGGCCTCCGGATTTTTTTGCGCCTGCAAAAAAAATATCATCAATATTGAAACCGTGGCAAGAGAGAATGATTTAAAAAGGTGCATGTAGTGTTGAAAATATTTACTTTTGAAAGATACTAAAATTATGCCGATTGAATATTTCCGCATTTATTGCCAACAGAATAGCTTTTAACCGGCAAAATACTTTTTCCCGTTTTATCATCAGGCTGGCCATTGGTGCCACGGCCATCAGCGTGGCGGTAATGATTGTGGCGTTAAGTTTTGTAAATGGTTTTCAACAGGTAATCAGCAATAAGGTATTTAGTTTTTGGGGGCATATCCGTGTGCAGCAGGATATTGAAAGCAGGGTGAGTATTGCAGAAGAGTATCCCATTACAAAAAATGATACCGTTGAAAATATCATCCGGCAAATACCAACCGTAAAATCAGTGGAACGGTATGCCACCAAATCGGTGATACTCACGTATGGTACCGACATCGAAAGTATCCTGGTAAAAGGCATTGACTCATCATTTGACTATAGCAGGCTGAATCCATTTTTAACACAAGGTAAATGGGTGTCGTTTGCAGATAGTGGTTACAGTAAGGAAATCAATATTTCGGATTACACCGCCAACCAGTTGAATGTAAAGGTGAATGACACTTTACTCTCCTTTTTTATCCAGCAGGATGGCACCAGACGGCCACGGAAACTAAAAATAGCAGGCACTTTTAAAACCTCCATTGAGGAATACGACAAGCAGTTTGGCATTTGCGATATTAATCTTATCAGGCGCATGAACGACTGGCAGCCGGACGAGATTGGCGGCTATGAAATATTCCTGAAAGATTATACCCAATTGGATACTATCGCTCAATTGATAAAAGAAGAAACACCGCAAGGCTGGAACAGTAAAACCATAAAAGAAATTTATCCTAATATTTTTGACTGGCTTGGGCTTCAAAATGACATCAAGCTGATATTGATTGGCATTATGATGGTGGTGGCTGTTGTAAACCTGGTAACCTGCCTGCTCATCATCGTATTGGAAAGAACCAGGATGACGGGCATACTAAAAGCTATTGGTGCCAGCGATTGGATAGTACAAAAAATATTCTTATACAATACGGCGCTCATCGCCATTTCGGGTATACTGTTGGGTACCATCCTTGGCCTCGGTATTTGCTGGCTGCAGGAAAAAACCGGTTTTATAAAATTAGATGAGGAAGCATATTACATGCGTGCTGCACATGCACAGGTGGTTTGGTGGCAGGTGCTACTCGTAGATGTAATTACGTTAGCAATTTGTTTTGCCACTTTAATAATTCCAACGATGTTGGTGAAGAAGATACAGCCGGTAAAGGCGATTCAGTTTAGGTAATATAAAGTTTCCACCTGTTTAAAAAGTAGTAAACTTTATATCAAAAGGAAATACTTCTCAACTATTATTAAACTCTACAAAGTTAAAGACTCTAAAGCCACTCCTTCGGAGGGGTTGGGGGAGGCTTTTTATATATGCGACAAAATAATCCCCGCAGCCACAGCGGCATTCAGCGATTCAGCGTGGCCTTTTTTTGCTATGGTAATTTTTTCGTTTGCCAATTGCATCACCTCATCACTGATACCTTTTGATTCGTTCCCTATTAAAATTATACCTTCTTTCAAACCATGTAACTCACCAATATTTTTACCATTTAATGCGGTTGCATAAATCGGTACCACCCTGTTTTTTTTCAACCATTCCTGCAGGTTGGTGTACCATACTTCTACCCTACCCAAACTTCCCATGGTGCTTTGCACTACTTTTGGATTGTACCGGTCTGCACAATTTTCTGAACAAATAATAGCTGCTACACCAAACCAGTCTGCAATGCGGATAATGGTACCCATGTTGCCGGGATCCTGTATATTATCTAATGCCAGCGTAATTTTTCCTTTTAAATTAGCAGGCACCGGTTTAAGTTTCTTAAATACAGCAAGCACCTGGTTGGGCGTACTTAAGGCGGATATTTTTTCAAGTTCAAAATCTTCAATTGTTTCCGTCGGGCCTTTGAAATGCTTTCTAATTACCACCTCATTTTCCTTTAGCCAGTTTTCCTTTGCCAAAATATGTTCACAAACTATATTGCCCGAATTCAATAACTCCATCACTACTTTACTACCTTCGGCAATAAAAGCATTTTCTATATCCCTGAATTTTTTATGGTGCAAACTTTGGATATATTTGGTATATGTTTTGCTTAACATTGATTTCATAATAATTTATACACCTGGTGTGCCTGATAAAAACAACCTGTTCCGTTTCTTGAAAAATTTATTTTTCCTTTCACTGCTACTGTCTTCCTGTACTATTACAACAAAATATCAAAAAAATAAACCCTTTGTATTTAGCAATGATATTGATATCAATGGGGGAAATTTTACCAAAGATCAGCGAAATTCGTTAAACCAGAAATTATATGGTCAGTTGGACGATAGTGCAAAAGTGAATACCAAGGATATACTTTTTTTGATTCACCTGATCAGGAGGCCACCTGCATACGATAGTGGGTATGCTGTCGTTTCTGCGAAAAATATGCAGGGATCGATGCTTCATTTAGGTTATTATGGGGCAAAGGTTAGCTTTGTGGCAGACACCCTTCAAAAAGGTAAAAGACAACCGGTAAAAATTAAATATACTGTAGAAGCGGGTAATCAAACATTAATTGATACCATTAGTTACCGGCTCAACAAGCTGGAACTCCAGCAACTTGCTTTAGATAGCCGTCCCAAATCTTATCTTTTAAAAGGAAACCCGGTAACCAAGGCTGATATATTGGGTGAAATAAGCCGGCTGGTGGAAATGTACCGTAACAATGGTTACTATAAATTTACATCAGACGAATTAAAAATAAGGGGCGATACTACCATTGCGTTGTTAACCAATATATCGGACGACCCTTTTGAAAACCTGCAATTGCTGGAAGAAGCAACCCGGCTAAAAGATAAGCCAACTATTAAATTAGCGATGGTGCTTAATCCCGTTTCGGATCCGCATCGGCTAACAAAATATCATATCGATTCTATTTTTATTTACCCCGACTATACTGCGGATGATGTAACGAATAATGCTCCATACACCGAAGAAATAAGGGGCGGGTATATAATTCGTTATCACAAAAAATTTGTGAAAAACAGTTTGTTACTCCGAAACATGAGTATCAGTAATGGGCAAGTATACAGCCAGGAGAATTATGCAAAAACAATCAGCAATTTTTCCAAATCCGGGGTTTGGCAAAATACCAATATCCAGGTGGATGAAGTGAAAGACAGCGCCGGAAAAATTAATATGATTGTTCAATTGGTACCGGCACGAAAATATGGTTTTGAGGCAAATATTGAAGCCAGTTATTCTGCCAACAGTAATACCAATAGTGCCAGTATTGCCAATGCAGGTAACCTCTTGGGATTGTCTACCAACCTCTCCCTCCAAAACAGGAATGTAGGTAAAAGCGGCATTAAAATGACACATGCATTAAGGGCTGGTATTGAATTGAATTTAAATTCACAGGTGGGATCTAACCGTAAATTGAATTCTAATGAATTAAGTTACACCAACACCATTTCTTTCCCGAGGCTGCTGGGGCCCATTACTTTGTTTTTTCCCAATAAACGAAGAGCGTCAGTGCCTTTGGCAAATACCAATGCGCTTACCCGCAGATTTCGACGCGACACCACTAACAATTTCGTATCGCAACAGACTTTTATAAACATAATACCTGCATATTCCAATCGCATCAATTTGTTTAATCAATTGTCGTTAAGTGGGGCTTTTGGAAATGAGTATACCCGGAGCAGGCATCCCAACCGTAAAAACATATTCAAGTTCCTTAATATCGAATACTCTTACCTGTATAACCAATCAGACAGTTTTATAAGAACAATTGAAAGAAATCCTTACCTGCGTTATTCATTTAATACGGCATTGGTTATTGGATTGCTGAATTATGGGTATGCATCTACGTATAGTAACCCGACGAAATTAAATCGTCAGCGCACTTTCAGATGGAATATTGAAGAGTCCGGACTATTATTAGGACGCTTTGGATTGTTTAAAAAAGATTTGCGGCAATTCATCAAAACAGATGTGGAATACACATTTATCGAACAGAAACAGAAGTCGGCAAGGGTATTCCGGGCGTTTGCCGGTGTGGGTATGCCCATCGGCAGAGGAGACTCATCGCTCCCCTTTTTCAAACAATATTTCGCCGGAGGTGCTAACAGTATGCGTGGCTGGCCAATACGCGGAATTGGGCCTGGCTCGAAAGGATTGGCCCCCTATAATTCCCTTGCCTTAAATGATCGTACCGGTGACGTAAGACTGGAGGTGAATGGAGAATACCGGTATGATATTGCCCAAATCATTCCCAACTCACTTATATTGAAAGGTGCACTATTTGTTGATGCAGGTAATGTATGGAACTTTAGAAATACGAGACCCGATGGCGGCATCGACAGCCTGCAATTTAGTTTTAGCCGGCTTTACCAACAATTGGGCGTTACAGCCGGCACCGGATTCCGGTTCGATTTTAATTATTTTCTTATTCGTTTTGACCTCGGTTTTAGGATAAAAAGGCCCGATATCGCCGAAAACAACGGCTGGCAGATACCCAATATTACTTTCAATAATCTATTTAAAAAAGGAGACCCGGTTAGCCCGGACGCAACCATTTTTAAAAACAGGGTATGGCGTTTTGAGAATTTTAATTTTACGATTGGGTTGAGTTATCCATTTTAAGTACCCCCCCATCCCCTAAAGGAGAGTTATCCAACCAACTCATTGTATAATGATGCAGATTTATTTGCGAAGACCTCCCCGGAACATGGTCCCGATCTTTTATCGGGAGGGCATGGGGGTGGCCATACTCACTTCAAATTGTTCCATCGTCATTGCATCATCGGCTTTAAAAATGCCAATCCGTGTTCTGCGCAAACTACTCAGAAATCCACCACAACCCAATGCTGCACCAAAATCGTTTGCCAAACTGCGGATATATGTTCCTGTTGAGCATACCACTTTAAATGAAATTACCGGCAATGTAACGTTGGTAATTTCAAAGAGATGAATGGTTACTTTCCTGGTTTCCGGTTGTACATCTTCTCCCCTTCTTGCCAGTTGATACAATGCAACGCCATCTTTTTTGATGGCTGAGTAGATGGGTGGAAACTGATCAATCGTTCCTGTGAACCGGGCGGTGGCAGCATGTATCATTTCATCGGTAAGAAATGAATAATCCTTTAAGTCCACTGGCTCACTTTCAAGGTCGTAAGTTGGTGTTACAGCGCCTATAGTGATGTGGCCGGTGTATTCCTTTTCCTGGGCCATATACTCATTGATTTTTTTGGTGAACTTGCCGGTGCAAACAATCAGCAATCCCGTTGCCAGTGGATCAAGCGTACCTGCATGCCCAATTTTTTTTATCTGCAAAATGCTGCGTATTTTACGAACTACGTCAAAAGATGTCCAGTGCAGCGGTTTATTTATCAGTAAAACTTTTCCCTCCGCATACGGCAATTGAATAGCGGGATCAATCGGAATCCTCTCCTTTCTTTCCTGTTTTACAGGCGCTTCCCCTGCCTCAATTAATTTATTGGTATATCTTAACCGGTATGTTTCTTTTCGTGCCACAGTTTATTTTGTGCAAAGGTACAGATGAATGATGGGTGACGGGGAATGACATAGGAATTAAAAATTAAGAATTAAGAATAAATGATCAAGCAATCACTTTTACCTAAAGCAAATATTCTTGAAAAAGTTAGCGCTACATACCTTATTTACTTTATTTACCTTTTATGCTTTGTCACCCTAAACCCTAAATCTTTAACCTTGCACCGTTCCATCAAATCGCCTGCCTCGCCTTCAATTCCAGGTATTTATTAATTGAATTGATGGTTAGGTTTTCCGGAGCGGTCAGTATGGAGAGTATGCCATATTTCGATAATTCTTTTACGATCAATCGTTTTTCGTAAGCAAATTTTTCAGCGATTGTTTTTATGTACACATCCTCTAAGTCGGCAGCATCAATGGCCGATAATTTCTTTAACTCCGTATTTTCAAAAAATACAACCATTAATAAATGATGTTTTGCAATAGAACGTAAAAAATTTAATTGCCGTTTCAACCCCGACAAGGATTCAAAATTGGTGAACAATACCAGCAGGCTGCGCTGCTTTACCCTGCTACGCAATTGCATGTATAACATTTCATAATCACTTTCCAGGAAGGATGGCTCCTGGTTATATAATAGCTGCAACATATTAGCCTGCTGAACGGGTTTACGATCTGCCGCCAGCATGGTACCCATCTTATTATCAAAAGTGATGAGGCCTACCTTATCCTGTTTTTGTAAACAGACATTGCTTAATACAAGCGTGCTGTTAATGGCATAATCAAGCAGGCTTAAATTATTAAAAGGCATTTTCATTAAACGGCCTTTATCAATGATGCAATATACCTGCTGGCTTTTTTCATCTGTGTAATTGTTTACCATCAGGGATGACTTGCGGGCGGTAGCCTTCCAGTTAATCGTTCTTACATCATCTCCACGTACATATTCCTTTATCTGTTCAAACTCCATACTATGGCCAATCTTGCGCATTCGCTTGTTTCCATGCTCCGATTGAATGGTGGTTTGAGATAATAGTTCGTACTTCCGCAACTGCATATACGAAGGAAAAACCGGGATAGTAATGGAAGCTGCCACATCATGTCTTCTCAACGATAGCCCTAACCGGGATTTTGAATATAGCAGGATATCTCCGAAATGGTACTCGCCCCTTTCCACCGGGCGCACACTATAGGAGATTTTCTTTTGCTGACCCGCCTTAAAGGGTTGTTTTAAAATCCAGTCACGTTGCTGAAACTGGGCTGGTAGTTCATCTATAATTTCCATTTCCACGTCAAAGCGCATATTGTTGGTTACCTGCAAGGTTACTTTGTTTTCATCGCCGTTACTAAAACGCTCTGCTGTAATACGCTTTGCGTCCGGCGCTTTACCTAACAAAAAAAGAAATAAATAATCTATTACAAATAAAGCAATAATCAGGTAAAACGCGGATTTGGGCAGAATAAATAATAAAGGAATAAAATAAGATATGATAAACAAGATCATACAAATAGCAATAAGCAGGTACAACCGGTTGGTTAAATAAAGCCCCCTAAATCCCCCGAAGGGGGACTTTGCAATACGCTGCGAATTTGTACTTTCTTTTATCATAGCACAGTTTCAGGTTTATTTTAGGCCAACCATACCTATCCTCTACAAGTTAACCATATATGAAGCCTTCGATTCGATTTAGTTTGATATAATCCACTCAACCCCGAAGCGTAGCCCCCTCCGTCCCCCCAGGGTAGCCCCCTAAATCCCCCGAAGGGGGA
>JBBQTL010000187.1:0-12015 GCA_038213285.1 Chitinophagales bacterium | reverse complement strand
TAGCTTTCCTTTTATGGTAATTACTTCATTCACTCTATTAAAAGACGAGGCGTTTTTTATGATGAGAAATTGAGTATCAGGTGCAAGCGCAGCACCAAAAAACAAAATACAAAAAGCAGGTAACAACAATAATGCTGCCCTACTTTTCTTATAATCAAAAGAAGGATTAACGATTTTACTTTTTAAAATTTCCGTTCTCATTTCTTATTAAAGTATAATTTCCGGGTTTAATTGTAAAGTATAAAAGCTGGTCCTCATTACTTATTTGTCTCTCAACACTTTTATTTTTTCCTGATTTTATTATCCAGTTGCCTTTTTGCACATCTACAACCAGCACTTTGTAATCGCCTTTACCCGTAAATGCAAGATGGATATTGTCAGTAATCGTTTCCCCATTTTTACTAAACAAAACTATTCTGTCGCCTATTTTTGTACCCGTTAACTGATCCGTTTCCATTGTTACAGGCGCATATTTTACGCCCGGAAATGTTTCATTATCCATCACCTGCATCACATTTAAATACAAGTTGTTTACCGATGCTATTTTCGGTGATACTTCCAGGCGCCATGCTGCACCATCTGCGGAACCTGCACCCGGATTATTTACTGACTGGGGAAAGTTTATTCCAAACACATCAAACTCCCTTCCACTTCCACCAATTTTATTGATAATTAAATTTTCCTTTACGGGGAGCAGGGTTGTGTTGATCATTTTTCCCTGATATCCTTTTTCAACCCTTTTGATGGTAGCATTGATGCCCTTGATAGCAGGCTCCTCTACAGAATGCAGCAGCCAGTAATTTTTAAAATTTTTATTGCTGGCAACCACTTTATCAAACACTATCAATGCAGCGGGAACAGTTGAATTATTTAAATTCAAAAACACGAAAGACCTTTTAAAACTTTTTACTTTTCCGGAATAAGCTTCGGCCAGTTCTCCTTTCAGATAAGTGAATTCAGGTTTTATTGAATCCGGACCAAATGCATGAGCCAGCACTTCCCCTGTTTTATAATCTTTCTGTAGTAATTCCTGCAGGGTCTTTGCTTCCCTGGTGTTATTCGGAGCTCTTTGTCCGCCATCATTTACCACCTGTTTGCCATTCCAAATAAATTTTTCATTCGGATCGTAGATGAGCATGGTATTATGGGCAATGGTACGCTGGCTGTAATTTTTAAAATGGTCACTGCCATATCCGCCCGTTGTACCCTGGTATATTCCGGACTGTATGGCCAACGGACCCCGGTAGTAAAGCTGAAAACTACCGGCGTCTAAATGCTGGTGGTTTACAAAATTGTAAACGCCCACTTTCATTTCGGCAAGCACTGTGTGTGATGACACACCGTCTTCCCAACCGGTTCTGGCAATCATCGCACCAAATGGTTCTTTAAAATACCGGGTCAACGGTAAAGATGCCTTAGTAATGTTACTGGCGATAGATACATCAAAAAATAAAAAATCAAACAGGTAGTCAGAGCCCTTTCCTATCGTGCGTTCCTTTAATGCTTCGTCAATAAGAACCGGATCTTTAAAGTAACTCCCCGTTAAGGCATTTGCATTTCCACCGGTGCTCCAGTATTTACCAAAAGGTGAAAATAGTTCATTAAAATCATCCCCATTTCTCAGCAGTTGTCCATCGGGCCGCCTGCTGTAAATAAAATAGTAGGGTACTTTTCTTTGATCGGCTCCAAAAATTTCAGGGTAGCCCATCCGGTCAAAAATAAAAGTGGCATTCATATCCCAGTTAAACCGGTAAGGCCCGTAGCTGCTACCCTGGTGGTGATAAGCGGCAGGATAGAAAAACTTTCGGGAAGGCACAAATTCCGAAACTATCCTGCCAGCTACCAAATTGTATATTACTGGTTTTTCATTAAAAGTTGCAATACCACATGAGAGCATATCTCTTGACAACTGGGCCTCTGATCCATGTCCTGTAACAGAGCCCTGGCTGAGCTTTGGCCATTCCACTTCCAACTGTGTTGCCAAAGTTTCCATCCTGCCAATGAGTATATTTTTTTCTTCCCCGGTTAATAAAGGATAGCACCAGTCGTACACAATTGATCCGGTTACAATTGCCCGGCCAACCTCACGGCAAACATCTGGCCTGGAAAGGTCTGTTTTGAGTGTGGCATAAAAATGAAGCATCGCATCCACAGCCTGCCTGCCGGTTAAGTGATCGTTTGAAAATAAATACATTAACGCTTTTGCTTCAATTGCATTTCGCACGCCAATATCAAGATTAGACTTGGAACTATCCTGTTTTAAGATACCATCCGTTACCAGGGTTGATGACGCTAAAATCCTGCTCCAGCAATCTTTTAATAATGGGCTGTTAACTTTTTCTTTTAATGCAGGGATAATACTTTTAGTTAAATATAGCCTTGGATGTTCTGAAGGCGGTATGGGTATTTGTAAACCTTTTCCTTCTCTTTCGGTAAGTGGCGGGTAGGTTATTTTAATTATTACATTGGTATCAGCAACTAATTTGTTTTTTTCAAAGGCCTGATCATTTTCTTTATGTGATACCCTGGTTTGAGCAACAGTGGCAAAGGAAAAAATGCCTGATAAAAAGGTCATTATCGAAAAACAATATTGTATTATATACCGGTTGGTTTTTAACATCTGTTTACTATTTCAACTGTTGAATTACTGATGACTGATCGTTAAAACCAACGCATCATTGGCTTTTATATTGAATGAATTGCTCAGCGGTTTGGTGCCATATAAACTGGTGGTTATTTTCCATCCATTTTTTATGACTGTATCAAACAAGATATCGTCCGTACTATAATTGATAAGAACGATCACTTTTTCTTTATCGCTAACAGCATGTTCTGTTACTCCAATGAATGGATTTGTTTGCTGAACGATTCGTTGATCAATGAATGGTTGGGCTATCTGCCGGTAAATGTTGGCATAAGCAGGCTGCCCATTGTCAAATGCACCGGTCAATGTTGTTAAATTTGACTCGATTGGAAAAGTGAGCAGGTAAATACTTCCCTTACCATAAGTTGATTTGATGAAGACCGGATTACCATCTTCCTCTTTCGCCAAAACAGTATTTTGCTTTGGATCAATTACTATTTTTCGTTCAGCAGTAGTGGTGAAATTAAGGCTATCGCCAAATAAGCGGGAAACGAAGGCGAGGCTTTTTCTGCGTTTAATGTTTACCGATATATCTATGCCCAGCGGTTCTGTAAAGGTGGGTAAATAAGCATCATCCAATGAAATGTAAAGCGTAGCTCCAGCTTTTACTTTTTCCAGTAATTTTAACCAGTAATCCTTATAAAAAGGATCAATCCCTTTTAAAGAAGGAAGCATGTATAATTGTGCATCTTTTATTTCCTGCCCCGCTTTCTGAAACTGAAAATCGAAGCCTGCACGTTTGGCTAACACAAAACTGGTGTAGGCTATTGCCCAATTATCCTGGCCTTCGGTTAATATGCAAACAGCCTCAGTTTTACGGGCAGGCAGGTTTTTAAAAGGAAATTTATCTATAAAACTGCTAAATGTTTTTAGTTCGTTCAATACAGGTTTAGGTGTTCTGTCTTCCTTTATTAAACCAAGTTCCGCTTCCACTGATGCGTAGTTGTAAGGAGGATAAGTAAAACTTAACTGGTCGTAGGCACACCACCAAAAAGTGCCCTTGCAATCATGTGCCCAATTTGAAAATAAAGCGGTACGTGCAAAAGCAGCCTTTTCTTTTTCACCACCGGTCATTGGGCCCATTACGCCGGTTTCCTCTGTTAGTGCAGGCTTACCGCCAATATCTGCATACATCCTGGTTTCCGCCGCGGCATGAAGTACTGTACGCATAGTATGAATACCGTCCTGGCTTGCATATTTGGTCCATAACGAGTACGGATGCGTTGTTAATACATCGGTTGTTGCAGCCTGGTCAATAATACGCCAGGGATCATTGTCGCCGGCAGTAAGGCTATGCATACCGGATACAACGGGTCTTGTTTTGTCTTCACTTTTAATAGCACCGGAAATGATAGCCGACCACACATAAGCCTGGTAATGATTATCGACCTTTTGCATAACGTTGCATTCATTTCCAAAGTCCCAGGCAATGATTGAAGGCTTGTTTTTAAAACGTTTTACAAATGAGGTAACAAATTTTTGCTGCCATACAAGCGATTCAGGGTCTGTTAAAATATCCCGGCCTTCCAATGCCGGCGGTACATATAACTGCCCACTCATCCATCCCGTAATTAGCCCGACGATTAGTTTCAAATTATATTTCTGAGCAAGGTTTGCCAAAACTTCAAAATGCTGCAATTGTTCTTCACTCATTCCGTCACTACCCGGGCCGGATAATGGTAAGGGTTGTTCGTCCTTAAAAGAAATGTATTTTTTTACACCTTCACCGGCATATACCCGGTATATTGGCTGAAAATCGGGCCACAAGGGAAAAACCCGCAATACCTTAATCCCATTTTGCGATAGTTGTTTAAAATCCTCCTCAATAATTTCCGGCTTCCAGTTGCGCCACATGTGTGTGCCCGCATAAGAGGCCCAATAATTACAACCTACAGAAAATGATCCTGTTTTAGTGAGGATGCTTTCCTGGGCGGATGCGTGGATAATAAAAAAACTGATTAAACAGGTAAAAATTGCATGTTTAATACTCTGCGGGAGAAAATAAGTGTTTTTCATTTTTTGTTATGATTATATTTTAAGCAACTGATATAATTTTAATTCATTAATTACCACTACTTCATAGAAATTTAAATTGAGACTGCCTGAACATACACCCGGGTACCACCGATAAAGAGCAGAGCATTAAAAACTGCCTACACACTGAATTTACCAGCAAGCCCATGTATAATATTGAAATTGCAGGAAAACCTACCTTTTTAAAATCGGGAATTATCCAGGCAGGTTTTCGGTGTAGATAGTATAGCGCAATCATTTAAATATATTTTAGTTCTTTCCCATTATTTTATAAAAGAGGATTTGTCGGGAGAAGGATAGAAAATCTGATCATGATGAAGTTTGTTAAAAAAAACCAGTGGTAAAAGAAATTAGATTATGTTCCAACGATTGTCCAAAACTGCCTGCAAATGTTCACCCATGGCTTTACCTGCTGCATCTGCATCTTTATCAATAATGGCACTCAATATTTTATGATGCTGATCGATTGAATAGTTTTTTTCTTTGTCGATATCAAGGCCCATCAGGGTTTTTAAATGGATGATATCCGGAATGAGAATGAGTATCATGGATTCAATCACCGAATTTTTAGTTGCCCCGGCTATTTTTATATGAAAAAGTAAATCTTCTTCAATTGCCTCCTGTTCCTTGTTTATTTTTGTATCGAATTCCTGCAGGGCCTCTTTCATCTGGTTGATATCATCCTGAGTTCTTCTTTCTGCCGCAAGCTTTGCCGCATTTATTTCGATATAATACCTGGCTTCTATAAGTGAAGCAAAATCACCTTTATTAAAATTGATGATATCGGTAAAAATGCTATCCATAATCTTAATACTTAAACCGGCAACATAAGTTCCGCTTTGGGGTGAAGTTTTCAGTAAGCCATAAAACTCCAGTTTAAGAATTGCCTCACGGATGTAGCCCCTCCCTACACCAAATCTTTCTGCCAAAATCCGTTCGGCAGGTAAGCGGTCACCGGCTTTTAACTGGCCTGTGGTAATAAGGTTTTTAAGCTGGGTGATAATTTTATCAACCGGGCTTTCTATTTTAATCGCTTCGATATTATCGAATGCTTTAATAGGCTCCATACAATGAATTATTAACAATTTTGGACAGCCAATTATTGGTTAACCAATTTTTGGATGTCTAAAGTTAATCAACTAAACGATCTAACCATAAAAAATTTAAAAAACTCATTTTTTATGGTTTTGGAAACCAGTAGTTTACAAGCGAAGCAATGTGAAGAAGGGAAAGATCATTTACCCGATACAAATAATAAAGAGGAAAACTGAGAGAGTTTATCTTAAAATAATGCGGAAGAAAAACCATTCCGAAACAGAATGGCAGGGTATTTACATAGGTTGAACTCGTTATAAATTCATCCGCTTGTTCATCATTTCATCCAAATGCCCGGCCATTGCCCGCCCTGCACCTTCTACATCTTTATTTATAATGGCATCGAGTACTTTGTGATGTTCCATCATCGACGATACGCATCGGGTACCATGGCAAATATTTTTATCGATGATCACTTTTATGATGTCGGGGATTATTATCAGGATCATTGACTCAATCACCGTATTCTTTGTTGCGGAGGCAATTTTAATATGGAAAAGCATGTCTTCCTGCACAACAGATTCTCCCTTCGTTGCTTTAATATAATATTCTGCAACGGCTTCCTGCATCTGAACGATATCATCTTCAGTTCTGCGTTCAGCGGCCAACCTGGCTGAATTTATTTCCATATAATACCTGGCTTCAATTAAACTTGCCAAATCATCCTTATTGAAATTGATGATATCTGTGAAAATGCTGTCGAGTATTTTTAAGCTGAATCCTGCCACATAAGTTCCACTTTGGGGAGCGGTTTTTAACAAACCATAAAATTCCAGCTTGAGTATTGCCTCCCGGATGTAGCCGCGGCCTACACCAAACTTTTCTGCGAGAATACGTTCCGCCGGCAAACGGTCGCCTGGCTTAAGCTGACCGGAAGTAATCAAATCTTTGATTTGCTTTATTATCTTGTTGACAGGGTTTTCTATCTGGATAGCCTCAATGTTCTCAAATGCCTTAAATATTTCCATAATTGTAATTTCAAAATCAAGTCAGCCATTGTAAATTGAATGATTGGCAAACCAATCAATGATAGTGAAATTAAAATATTTATATCATTAAGCAAATTTTTAACCGTCAACCGCCTGAAACTATCATAATCTTTCAGTCGCTGTTAAACACTCCGAAAAATTACCATTACAAAATAAAAATTACGCTATTTTTATGTATTCAATATTAATGAATTAAAATTGTCGTAATAAAACATGATACAGGTTATAGTAAGGGCGATTAATATTTTGGAATTGGTAGCCAGCTATGGGAACGGCCGGTACAATTGAGACGCATAGCAGAAAACGTGGGGTTGAGCCAACCCACCTGCGACAATATTGTAAAAACATTGTTGGGAAAAAATTACCTGGAAATATAATATCAACAAATTTAATGCAACGTACGGAAATTAGTCCGAAGCCCAGTACCCGCCGTTTTTGTGTGTTGTGCGGATGATTGTGCGGCGATGGCAACACCAACAACCTTTAAGGGAAGATATTACATAATTGGTAAGCGAAGTTGTAAATTAAAAGAAACCATGAAGAAAATAGAAGTGTAACGAATTGGAGAAGGGCAATGGGCAAGGGTGTATACGCAATGGTAAATGGGCAAAAAACAATCGAACTCAATATAAAGCAGAGTTGTCTCACTCAATTTTGCCTTAATTTCATAAGGAAACTGGCACTTTAAGTAAATGTTGATCGATTGACCATCCGAAAGCTATCGGATCACCATTGACCATTGACCACATCTCACCCTTCACTCAACTGCTATGCCGAGTGTTTCCATAATACCTTTCATATAACCAATGCCAAATAAATTCCCTTTCATCGCATAGCCATGTTGCAGATTGTTTTCACCAGCCATAGTTGGTACATGGTCAGAACGTACCGGGCCCACGAAGCCAATATCCCTGTAGGATTTAAACATTGCCACCATGTCTGTCGGCCCGTTATCATGAAAAGTTTCACGGAAAGATTGGGCATTGCCTGATATATCCCGAATATGCACAAAATGAATTCTGCCGGCATTGCCAAACTCTTTGATCAGTGCCGGTACGTTTTCACCCATCGTTGTGTAGGTTCCCTGGCAAAAGGTTAGCCCATGTGAGGGACTGTTACTTAGTAATAAGGCTTTTCGTACGCCCTCTGCAGATGTAAATATTCTTCCGATTCCTCTTAAAGAACTTACCGGCGGATCATCCGGATGCAAGGCCATCTTTACTCCTGCCTGTTCTGCCGTAGAAATTACCCGCTCTATAAAATATTGGTAATTTTCCCAGATCTTTTCTTCACTCACTATACCGAATTCAGTTAAGCCCAATTCATTGGATACAGCCGCATCAAAACCACTTACCAATGCGCCACCCCTTTCCGGTAAATCTGTTGCAGTTCGATACCATCCAATACCGGCCATAAAATTGTAGCACAATAATCTGATACCCAAATGCCCCATATTTACCAGCATCTCTTTATACAGTTCAATATCCTCGTCCCTTCCGGCAAGGCCAAATTTTATACGGTTCATATCAAACTGGTCGCCCTCAAGTCCGTACAATTTAAATCCATTTGCGTCATAAATATCCCTGGAGTTTTTTAAGGATTGAAAATCCCACGGAGCCAGTTCACCAGTTATTTCTGGTGCCAGTTTTGCAATAGCATAGCGGATACCCATTTGGCTGGCCAATTGCCATTTCTCATCCGGCTTGTTTCCAAAAAATAAAAAACTTAGTTTCATACATTAATGTATTTCACGCAAAGGCGCATAAGGTGCAAAGACGCAAAGTTAATTTTCATTATACCTATTAAAAATAGCCGCCTTTTTCAGTTATCTCCTGCACGGTCTGGCCTTCTTTTACCCAGCCAAATATCTTCTTTTCATTTTCCTTTATCTCTTCTGCTCTTATGAGTACTTCATAAGCAATATCACGTGGTACAACCAAAACGCCATCTATATCCCCTAATATTACATCGCCAGGTTTAATAATGGTGCTGCCAATTAAAATTGGAATTTGGTAATGCGTAATGAGGCACCTGCCCAGGCTACCGTTTGATATGCGGTATTTGTAAAACACTGGAAAATCAGCTTCCAGTATCTGGTGTGTATCCCTGATGCCCCCATCTATACAAGCTGCTTTTACTTTTTTGCCCTTGGCGGTAGCTGTCATTACCCCGCCCCATAATGTTGCTTTGTCATCCTGTGTGGTATCCCACATTACAAAAGCATCTTCGCCGAGTTCGTCGAGCATCTGTACACGAAATTCCATTTCGCCGCTGATAAGCACATTGGGAGCGCTTTTTACGGTAAAGGCGAAACCCGCCACCGTTCGATATTCCCGCAATGGAATAATGTGGCCTGGCAATGCCTGGTCGA
The DNA here is from genome assembly GCA_038213285.1 of Chitinophagales bacterium. Taxonomy (GTDB): domain Bacteria; phylum Bacteroidota; class Bacteroidia; order Chitinophagales; family Chitinophagaceae; genus Ferruginibacter. The sequence goes on along the minus strand of JBBQTL010000187.1, from coordinate 2,882 downwards.
GCAAACAAAATTCCCGCAGCACATCATTTACTGCCCCGGTGTACAGTTGTTCAAAACGATACAATAATTCTTTATCATCTATCGGAAAATCTGTGATTGATTTTTGTTCCCGGGTTTCGATTAACCGCTCAAGGTTCATCATACCCACTTCTTTTTTATACTGGTCCACGCTCATGTTATTGATTTTATATAGTTATTAATGAATTTCATTTTTTAAATCCCCACATTCGCCAGGAAGCCACCATCTACAGGCACAACGATTCCGGTTACAAAGCCTGCACCGGCATCATCTATCAGCCAGTTGAGGCAACCAATTAATTCGTGTGCTTCGCCAAAATGTTTCATGGGTGTTTGGCGGATGATCGCTGCTCCGCGATCTGTATATCCACCATCCGGGGTCATCAACAGTTTTTGACTTCTGTCATTTAAAAAAAAGCCCGGTGCAATGGCATTTACCCTGATATTGGCAGGCGCAAGGTAAGCAGCCAGCCATTGTGTAAAGCTGGCAATTCCTGCTTTGGCCATGGCATAAGCAGCCACCCTTGACAATGGCCGGTAACTATTGAGCGACGCTATATTTACAATGTTGCCACCGCCCTGCTCAGCCATATCTTTTCCAAATACTTTACAGGGTATTACGGTGCCCATGGTATTCACCTCTATTACATTTTGAAACAGTGGCATATCCAGGTTAAAGAATCCACGAAACCCTTTTTCGGGTTCATCCAGTTCTTTTGCATCAAACTCATTAATAGTTGCAACCGCCAGTGTTTGATTTCCCCCTGCACCATTGATCAGTATGTTGCAAAGACCGAGTTCTTTTGTAATCATGTTGCGGGCATTTTCTACCGCTTCAAGATTTGACACATCTGCACTTACCGAAATGGCTATGCCGCCTGCATCTTTTATCTGTTGCTCCACTATCTTTAATTTTTCTATATCCCTGCCAAACAGGGCTACTTTAATGCCCTGCTTTGCAAGCGCCCTCGCCATTTCGGAACATAGGGTGCCGCCTGCGCCGGTTATCACTGCTACCCGATCCTTATTTGATGATGTTTCCATGTATTTTATTTATTAACAATGAATTTTAAAGCGTTATTATAACAGATATCCTGCACCAATTGGTTTAGCAAAACGGGATCATCCGGCCAATGCCCTTCTTCCACCCAATTGCCTACCAGGTTGCACAATAAGCGCCTGAAATACTGGTGCCTTGAAAAAGAAAGGATGCTCCTGGAATCTGTTGTCATTCCAATAAAATGACTCAGTAACCCATGGGCTGACAAAGTAAGTAACTGCTGATGCATTCCCTCATAATGATCATTGTACCACCAGGCCGGGCCAAACTGTATTTTGCCCGGCACGCCATCCTGCGCATAAGAGCCGGTCAAAGTAGCGAAAGCGGCATTGTCAGCAGGATTGAGGGTATATAAAATTGTCTTGGGTAAAAATCCGTCCTGCTCCAGCACATCCAGGAAAGCGCATAACCCATCTATATTGCAGCTATTGCCAATGGTAGCATATCCTCCTGCGGCACCGGCTAATTTCCGCAGCCTCGAACTGGTGTATCGCTGCGCACCGATATGCAATTGCATCACCCAGCCCAGTCTGCCATACTCCTTACCCAGGAATACCAGCAGGTGTGTTTTCAAAACCGCCAGTTCTTTAGGCAAAACAGGCTTACCGGTAAGCAGGTTACTAAACAGGTTGCCGGGGTTCATTCCCTCCGAAAAATCAAACAGAAAGCCTCCATCCAGCGAATGATCCGATAAGCGGCAACCTGCTGAAACAAATTTTTCAATTTGCTGAAGAATCGCTGCTTTATATTGGTCAAGTGTTTGAATGGAGGAACCAGCATTTAAAGAAAGTTTTTGAAGCCAGTCGCCAAAACCCGGTGCTTCAAAAGCGATCATAGAATCGCCTCTCAGGGAAGGCAATACAGCCAACCCTTCTTTACCTGCTGTTGCTTGCAGGTGTGGCGCCAGGTCATCCAGCAAATCGTCGGAGGTACAAACAATTTCCGTATTCCATTTTTTTAGCAGGCCAATGGCCCTGAAATCATCTTTTTGAAGCAGGGTATTGCAATGATCCCATACTTCTTCCGCATTTTTTTCTGAAAGCAATGCATCAATCCCGAAAATATGTTTCAGTTCCATGCAGGTCCAGTGAAACAACGGGTTACCAATTGTTTTAGGAAAGGTGTTTACCCAGTTCAAATATTTGTCTTTCTCTGCTGCTTTACCTGAAACGCCCGATTCGGCTATACCATTGATCCGCATTGCCCGGTGTTTATAGGGATCTTCGGTAACCCAAAGTTGTGCTATATTTTCAAATCGCTTATTATTTGCAAGGTGAACCGGGTTAAGGTGGTTGTGGTAATCAATCACTGGAAGGTCAGCAGCCACATCGTGGTACAGCCTTACCGCAGTTTTACCCTGCAATAAAAAATCTGGTTGTATAAAATTACTTTGCATCATTATTTTTTAATCAGGTTACCTGTTAAACAAGTGGCTCTTTTAATTTTAATTTCTCTTGCCTGATTGTTTTGGCTGTTGATTGATTAAGCAACCACATCACAACACCCAATATGATGCAGATTGCCCCAGCTCCCAATGACAAAAGCCCACTGGTGAGTTTAAAAGAAGGAATACTCATTACGATAAACAGGATACCTGAAATAAACAGGGAGATCACAAATAACCCATTCAGCGCTGATTTAAATGCAGGCTGTATAGTTGGCTTCTCTCCTTCAGGAATAGGTGTATTGATCTTAGTGAAAAATGCCGAGATCCTTTCATAGTATCCCTTTGTTTGCACTTTTATATAACCTGAAAAAACAAAAATCATAATACAGAATACAGTTTCTACTAAAGTCGCCATTT
>JBBQTL010000186.1:0-12164 GCA_038213285.1 Chitinophagales bacterium | reverse complement strand
ATCTCCAGCAATTTATGGAGATTGCCTGCTTTGCTGGTATTGTATTATTTCAAGGGGTGCTGTCAATTGTGTTCAATTTTTACAGGTTGCCTCTGTGAAAACTAACTTACATTCTATTAACAATCAGGAATGTAACCGGCTACCTGCAATAGCCGAATTTTTTTTCCACATCATTTACAAACCATCCAGCCGGGTAACCAGATTTCGCAAGATACCGTTGAGTACAGCTATCAGCAGAATATAGGCCAGTACTGCAAACAACGTGCTTTCTGCTTTCCATGTAATGATGCTGCAGGCGATTAATAATAAGGCGATAAGTAACAGATTTTGTGTTTTCATGTCGATTTAATTTTATAAAACATTGCCTGGTTTGTTAACAGAAATATTGCTATAAATTAATAAAATATTCATGGCCCACCAGGCCCGATGGCTAACCTTTCGCCATAGGCTTAAGATATTTATTTCATTTGCCGAATAACCAGAAATGTTGAATTTTACACAATGGAGGATTTTCAATTGGGTATTAATCCATTTTATAGTCGTATGCTAATTTGAAATCAGAAACAATAAGCCGGGAAAATTTCAAAAGCTAACCATTCACCAAAAGCTGTAGCTGGATTAATCATAAATTGAAGTATTTTTTATTTCACACGAATTATCAATAGCGATCCTTTATCAACCGGATTTCACTAATAAATACAGTGCCAATTAACAATTCATGTAATTCATTTGAGTCATTTAATACATAACAGAATCCTGGTAAACCGGCATCATTAAAATTTCTATTTATAAAAAGCGCAATTGCACTTGCTTCACTTATTTTTGTTGAGGCTCACTTAAATAGAAAACTAAAAGAGCAGCCGGTTATTGATCACATCCACAAACCAATTGTATTGAAATTATCTGATAGCAGAATTAAAATTCCCTGGCCCGGCAACTGGCCGCAGTGGATATTTAATTGCGACCTGCCGCTAAAAAACACGATGGTAACCCTACTTCGTGTTTACATGACTGACTTTAGCAGTAATAAGAAATTCCTCTTTAATTAACCCGAAAAAAATAAAAGAAAAACATGAGTAATAACCAGCACTCAGAAAAAGGAATGGGCTTTATCATTGGCGCATCGTCCGTTGGAACATTGATCGAATGGTATGATTTCTACATATTCGGTATGCTTGCCACAATTATTTCAAAACAGTTTTTCCCGGAAGATTCCGGAACATCCGCTTTATTGAGCACCCTGGCCATTTTTGCGGCAGGCTTCATCGTTCGTCCATTTGGGGCATTGGTATTTGGCAGGCTGGGCGATTTAATTGGCCGCAAATACACTTTCCTGCTTACGCTGATACTGATGGGTGGCTCTACATTTGCCATCGGACTGGTACCTGGTTTTAAAACCATTGGATGGGCGGCTCCCATTATCGTACTGGTACTTCGTTTGGTGCAGGGGCTCGCATTGGGCGGCGAATACGGAGGCGCTGCAACCTATGTGGCTGAACATGCACCGCCACACCGGCGTGGCTACTGGACAAGCTGGATACAAACCACTGCCACACTGGGATTATTCCTGGCGCTTGGTATTATTATTTTGATCCGTGAAGGACAGGGTGTTGAAAAATTTTCATCAGAATGGGGTGGCTGGCGATATCCTTTCTGGATATCCCTGCTGCTGGTCTTCATTTCCATCATCATCCGTATGAAGATGACGGAGTCGCCCATGTTTGCCAAAGTAAAAGCTGAAGGGAAAACTTCGGTAAATCCACTAAAAGAAAGTTTTGGACACCGGGCAAATTTTAAAATGGTGTTGCTGGCATTGTTTGGTGCCGTAATGGGGCAGGGAGTAATCTGGTATACCGGCCAGTTTTATGCGCAGTCGTTCATCGAAAATATTTGCAGGGTTAATTTTATTGAATCAAGAAATATCCTGCTGGTGGCTATTTTATTTGCTACCCCATTCTTTGTTGTATTTGGTGCATTGAGTGATAAAATTGGAAGAAAATGGATTATGCTGATAGGGATGCTTTTAGGCATTTTCGCCTACCGGCCCATTTACAAAAGTTTTATTGAATGGACCGATCCTGCAAACAAAAGAGAGCTGGTAGATGCTTCCAAAACAACCGTATCGCCAGCTACAGGCAGTATGGATGCTTTGAATAAAAAGAAGATGCTGGTGACCACCATTTATGATACCGTTTATACGGATGGTGCAAAATTCACTTTTACAAAAGTTGACACGATACATTTTTTAACCGACTATACCGGGGCCACCGCCTCCATTGGTTATGTGCTGACCGGGAAAGTAAATTCCGGTTTGTCGGATACCATCGTTGTGAAAGCAAAAGCAAATGAAGGCAGCCAGTTAGCAGAAGGAATCACATACGCAGTATCAGAATATAAATCTGTAAAGCAGGGAGTTGTAATTGACAAATCACTTGATAAAGTCACTTACTGGAAGATCATTATGCTGCTGTTTGTACAGGTAATTTTTGTAACCATGGTATATGGCCCGATGGCTGCATTCCTGGTTGAACTATTTCCAACCAAGATACGGTATACCTCTATGTCGCTGCCTTACCATATTGGTAATGGGGTGTTTGGAGGACTGGTTCCTTTCCTGGGCACCCTGATTGTGGAGTTTACCAAAACAACTGAAAACCCGGCCGGTGATCCATTGGCAGGATTATGGTACCCGATAGGTATTGCAGCGTTGAGTTTTATTATTGGCGCTATTTACCTGCACAATAAAATTGATAACAACGTAATGGATTAAATAAAATAACTGGTAAAATTCAACAACATGAATCAAATAAAAAAAATGCTGGGCATAGTATGGATGCTGCTGGCCCCGGTGATTGTAGCTTTTTTGGCATGGCAGGCATTTGAAAAAATCAGCCAGGCAGGCACGTTAACCAGGTCGAATGTAATGCTGCAATGGGTAATCATACTCATCATCTTTATTCCCATCTGTATCGGCTTACTTATTTTTGGATATTACTCTTTCAAGGGATATTATGACCACCTGCCTGAAAGCAATGCGGAGATTACAGATTATTAATTGCCTATTTTTCACGCAAAGACGCAAAAGATTAAAATAAGGCGCAAAGAAATTACCATAACAACTTTGCGCCTTTTGTATCTGTTTCTTTTTTGTGTAAATGTTTGCCTAAGATAGTGCCCTACTTCCGTAAAGGTGCCGGCGTTTTGATTAGCTACTGTTGTACCTGCTTTTTTATTCGTACACCCTGCCACAAAGGTGACACCTTTTTTGAAAGGTGTCACCTTTGTATGGTGTACCAGGTTGATGCCATTGGCCGGTATATCATTGTCTCAAAAAAAATGCACCCAACAGTTTTGCTATTGGGTGCACCTTTTAAACCTTTGCCACGATTAGTACTTCCATTTTTTCATTATCAAAAAATCTTCCTTTGCACAATCAATTGGGGCCATTCCCTGGTAAGATTCCTGTTCTATTATAAAATGGGTGGTGCCCCCTGATTTTTTACCCAGGTCAATCACTTCTTTTACGGGTATGATCCCTTTGCCCAAAATAGTGCTCTCGTATTTTCCACCCATCTCATCTTCCCCCGCAATTTTTATTTCATCCTTTACATGCATCAGCTCGAAACGGTTTGGATACTGTTTAATAATATCAATGGCGATACCGCCGGCATGATACATATTGCCGATATCCAATTGCTGCGCCACCAGGCCGGGATCTGTATTCTGCAAAATGATATCAAATAATTTTACGCCGTTCAGTTTTTCACTAAACTCAAAATCGTGATTGTGATAACCAAATTTCATCCCTGATTTTTTACACAATTCACCGCTTTTGTTAAACATTTCCATAAACCGTTTTAAGTCCGCATCATCCCGGCGTGACTTTGCATCCATGGACGGGCTGATAACATATTTCTGTCCCACCACCGCTGCATCTTCTACAGTGTATTTCCAGGTATCGGTAAAATCGTTGGTAGCCGTATCCCAGTGATTTTTACTCATTACCGTATGGCCGCTCAACATTTTTAGTCCCAGGCCATCCAGTACTTTTTTAAATTCACCTGCAGGGTAACCATAAAATTTGCGGTCCACATAATTGGCGTGCTCTACATACTGGTAACCCATAGCCGCCAGTAATTTCATCGTACCCAGCGGGTCCTTTTTCATATCATCCCTTACCGAATAAAGCTGGATACCAAGAATGGCTGAAGGCTTTGGGGCCGCAAATATTTTGTCGGAAAACAATGCCACTCCTGCTATCGCCAGTGAACCTGATTTTAAAAATGCTCTTCTTGAATTGTTCATAATGACTGTTTATTGATTGTGATTTAAAAATATGATGATGAGCCGAACCAGTTATTCAAATACAAACCAGTTAAAGCTTTCGGGTTCAATCGTACAATTAAGTTTAACCTGGTAATTCCGGCTGATCGGATATTGCTTTTTTGAAATCCCCCTTTCGGTTACCATTGCAACAGAAGAAAGGCCCGTGTAATATACGGGAACATTGATCGTCCTGTTTATTTTTTCCTTTAATGGATTATATACCATCAAAAAGCCTTTTTCTTTTAACAGGGGATTTACATGCAATTTACCATCCCAATCCCTTCCGTCAGCCCTTCTCAAATGTATGATATCTGAATTAAGAATATTGCGATATTTTATATACCAGCCAACTACATTTTTAACTGTTTGCTTTGTAGCTTCGGTATCATACAACCTGGGGCCGCGGTAGCAGGCCTGTACACCCGCCCCGTAATATTGAACCATCAACTGCTTATAATCATCCAGGTGATCATTCAAAGGCTCCAGTACGGCATCTTCTCCCCCACCCTGGTATTTGGTTAACGGCACAAATCCCCAACTCATGGAAGGTGTTTTTTCCCAGGTGCCATCATAAATATTTTGACGGTTTAAAATTTTTTGTTGCTGTCTTGATAAAGAAAAATTTACCTCCCTGTATCCAATAGCAATCTTATGTGTACCATCTAAAAAATACCAATCTGGTGCATTGATATAAACGCCCCGTTCATTTAACCAATGATACAATTCCTTTTGAATTTCCATCTGGCTCCACTGGCTATCATCATAATCTTTGTGACCAGGATGTGTAGTGGAAGCACATACATCTCCGGGATAGGGCCCGTCGTTTTCCCAAATATCAAAGCCCGTTTGCTTAAAGAAGTATTTTATTTTATCGCGGTAAGCCAGCCCCCATTTGCTTCCAAAGCAAGGGGCGTTGCCAAAAAATGCGCCACCTGGTTTTTGCGTTTTAATATTTATAACATCATCTTCATCACTGATGCGCCTGCTGCTGAATAAGGAATATCCTCCAATCTGGATATTTTTGTCATGTGCATATTTCGCCAGCGATTGCCATCTATCAATATTTGCTGAACTGCTATCTTCCATATTCAGATGGCTTCCAAAACTAAGTATCACCGCTTCGTACCCGGTAGCGGCACATTGATCAATCGCCGCTTTTACTTCTTCATCATTTTTACTAACCAGGTGCATAAAAACCGGGTTCTCCGTGGTCCATGGTGCAACGCTGCTATACATTTTCCGGATGGCCAATCCTCTTCTTTCCCGGTCGTAACTATCTATCAGTAACTCATGTGTACGTACTGAACGGAATGTTTGCCCGGCGGGCAATTCAACGGAGATCAGTTTTTCAGGATAAATTTCCAGCAAACAGGGTGTTTGATAATTATAATTTACCTGCGATGTGTAGGATGAATCCGTTTTCCAGTGAGTTGTCTGGTCGCTGATATCATAGCGCATAGCATTATTAAAAGCATAATTGGTTTCTATATAAATCCCATGCTGCTTTTTCATTTCTTCAGGGCTGCCCACAACCGCACTCTCCTCTTCAACAAGGCCCAGTATTTCATTTACTACACGGTTTATTTTTATTGTTGTGCTCCCCTTATTTTCGATTGACACCCATTTTACAATCAATGGAATGCCATCATACAATTCGTAATGTACGGTTACCTGGATATCCTTTATCGAAGAAACAGCAGATTGACAGATGAAAGAAATCCTTTTACCGGTTGGCTGATTTTTATTCATTGCCCAGCCGGATGGTTTCCATTTAATAAAGGGTTGAATGGAACCTGTTTCAAAACGCAGGAATTGAAAATCATTTGCACCGGCAGTAAAACTATCCAGCCATTCGGGTAACAGGTAGGCCATTTCTTTTTGTCCATTTAATCCACCTACATTGTATGCTACACCATTGATAGAAACGATGGCTTCGGGTTTTACAGCCCGCAATAATTGCTGGCCGTTACTCATGTTTTTATAATCAATACAAACAACATTGGGAATCATCCTGAACGTTCTTTTAACAAGTCCGTTATACAAAATAATGTCTTTGCCATCGGCGCTGGAATAGATATTTGCTTTTTGCGGTATTGGTTTTACCAGCCAGTCGGTTGCAGATAATATATCCTGGTTAGCATTAAATACGGGTAAACTTTTATCCCGTTGGGCAAATAATGAAATAGCCGAAAAACAAATGAAAAATAAAGGGCAGGTTTTTAAGAATGGCTTTCTTTTCATCATAGTTCGATTAAGCAATACCAATAGTTTACATGCAACTGAGAGGAATTAATCACCCCAGGTGTATTGCCCGAAAGTTACTGATTCATTTTTGATTGTACTGCTAACAGCATAAAAATATGTGATGCTCTTTTATGTAAAACCGCTATCCCTGCCTGATACGTTTTTATGCAAGCCGTGTAGTTCCTATTTGGCTGCAAGGTTGGTGAGACACCAAACTTGCAGCGTAAATAAATATAGTTACAAACTTACCCCTAGCAGCAAATGAGGTAGCTATGGGCATAGCCGAGCAATGGTTCGGGGAAAAAACGAAATGCCCCGGTGTGGCTTTACAGCATATTCTGAAACCAGTAAAGCTGTCTTTCTTCGCAATTTCTCTTCCCGTCCCTGTATTTTGGTGGAGGATACTGCGATAACAAAAAAAATCCGATGAGTTACCAAACCCATCGGAACAATTTAAAATTAATCATTCATCATCACCAAGCGATCTCACTCAATTTCTTAATTGGCTGCCTGTCTTCCACCGCTTCTGGAGCGTTCTGTAATTTTTCTGAAAGAGTATCTGCGGCTTTCAAATTAGGGGAGAAAGAAAAACCACATCGCTTTGCAATCTCAGCAAGTGTAACCTGGAAAACTTTAAATTCATTTAAATCCAATACCTCCAGCTCATCCAGGTTTTGAGTAAGCATAAAAGCCTTTGCCTTTAATACACCGCCTGTTACATATACAATCACTTTATAAAACTCCCTGGGTATTTTAACGCCCTTGAATACACGGTCGTCACTCCGGAACACGGGCCCGCCAAATACACTCAATTTCAGATTATCCACATCCACTTCTTCAAAAACCGCATCTTCCAGTTTCCCCCATATCCCACCCAGGCTTCCCTGGTTGAAATTATCCATCTGTGGAGCAATATTGGAAAAGAAAAAAGATTCTTTGTTTGCCTTTTTTGCTTCTGCCTCAGTGCCCCAAACAATATCGGCCCTCCTGGCAATATGTCCCCTGTCAAGCCTGTTATTTGAATATAATTCGTCGCCCACCTGGAACTGTGTAAACCGGTTATCAAATTCAAACTTTATTCCCCTACGACTGATTTTTTTTATTTTATCTCCATCAATATTCCATGCCACCCATATAGCGAACCGGCGTGATTTACTTTGTGCCAGTGAAAAATGGGTGTACTTGATAACTTCAGAACCGTTCAATTTAAAGGCGTCTTTAAGTTTTGAAGCAAATAATTTTGGCACATTTACAACCGGGCCTAAAAAACCAGGCGCATAGCCCGGTGCCCCTCCTGTATCACCGGTTACCACCGGGTTTGGCGGAGTAAGTGTAATGGCCAATTTTTCAAACACCGACTGTGCGTAACAGGCAATTGCATGTTCATTGGGATCCCCGGCGCCTTCACCGGCAAAATGCAGTCCGGCTGCAACTTTAGAAGGCTGCCCATTGCTGGCTTTAAAAAGCCACAATGCACCGGAATCCCCACCCCGGCTAATTTCTCCATCACCAGGGAGGTTGTTTTCATCCGGCCCTATTTCAAATCCACCGATTACCTGTTCACCCACCGGAAATCCATAAGCTATCTTAACCATCGTATTGATACGGGTAACAATGCCGTGTGTTACCGCAGTGGTACGCCCGCTTTTAATCACTTTATCGCCCAGGTCCGGCTCTCCTAATTGTTCAGCTTTAACATTCAACTCAAAAACTTCCTGTTTAAAAGAGCGGCCTTCGATACTGGCCAATGCACAATCACCGGCGGGACCGAGGTGTGAGCGAACAAGTTTGCCTATTTGATTTAACTGAACCCGGTTATCATCATGCGGGCCTGGTTGTACAATATCATCGCCAATTTTACCCTCCGGGCCATGCAGTACATGCCAGTTGCTTAAAATATAGGGAGTGCCTTTTTCTTTGTCAAAAACGATGCAGCCGACCGTGCCGGCACTAATTCTCTTATTGGCTACACTTATACCTGGTACAATGGGATCAATCCTGGTTTTCCGGGTACTCCCGGCTTCCGCCACTACAATGGTGAAAGCCTTGGAATAACTACGCTCAATTACATCGGTCGGAAATTCAATCCCATCTACCACTATTGATTTTGGTATTTCAGTTGTATCTATTGATTCCAGTACATCCAGGCTAACTTTCTTATCAACAGTAAACTGGATGGCAAGCTCTTTGGTTGGTTTACCATCCACGTGCTTGTATCCAATACCAACGGAAGAAATATTTTTATCTAATAGAAAATCGGCACCGCGGGCCCGGATAAATTGTTTCAGCTTTTCATTGTTGCTTTCTGACGTTACTTTGGCTGATTTTTTTGTAACTGCTGTACTTTTTTTGGCAGGCATAAAGTATTATTTAATGGTTGAAAAATAAAGACTTTAAAACACGACTGGATTTTCAAATGAGGCATTGAATTACAAATACCGGATGAGAAAATAAGGCGGTGAATGATCGTAGGATAAAGGATTAAAAATCCAAATGAAATTTTTGTGCCCGGGCATACAATATGTCGTAAGTAAAATACGACATATCATTTCTACTTACAAATCTCGATAAACATTATCGCTATTGCAAGGGGATTTTCACGGTATTTTGGAGAATTTTTCCCAATTGCTTTTACTGTGCATACAAAACTTGCTGACTTAAAGTGAATTATTAATTCTGTCAAATAAATTATAAGCAGGTATATGTCGTTGTAAACAAAAACAGGGTAACATTTTTATGCAGATGTTCAATCTTCAACCGGCCGTTTTCGTATTAATCATCTTTGCCCCGGGGTTATTAGTGAATGCGCTGTCACGTGAAAGGCCTGATAGAAAAAGCATCCGAGCCGAAGCCAACATATTTTTAATAGTGTAATCAAGGAAACATAAGTGCTGTTTTCATGACTCATTAGCCGCCTTTAATCAGTAGTTACCGGTGGCGCTTTATCCCGTTGCCACAGCGTTACCCTGCAAATTCCAAAACATATATTTCCTGTTCCGGTGTGATTTATAATTGTCGTACTGGATAGAGGGTTTCCAACCTTGGCAAAAGCTTAATTGAATTGAAAATAACTTGCAAAAGGTTGGCAACCTTTACAACAGTAATAAATGCACACCTGTTCCTTGCATTTGTCAAATCTCTTTAGTATGTTAGTACAATAATCCTGATATAAGAATTATCTACGGTGCGTTTCTCCGGTAACTTCCAGAAAAAATATTTCTTTACAGGCAAAAAATTTAAGACGATCGCTTTCTTACGAAGCGATTAATATTTTGAAAGATCTGCTTATTTCAAATTTATAAAACGCAACCCCATCCAATGCAAAGACGAAAATTCATTAAAAACAGCACCGCCTTAATGAGTATGCTTCCCTTCATTCAAATCAATCACCCTGATATCTTCAAAAAAAATTTCACATGGATAATGAAGTTGTTAAAATTAAGATTGGAAAAATAAATTGTACCGTATTTCGTGACCTGATGTTTAAATACCAGGCAAAGGATTTCTTCATTAATGCAAGCCAGGAGGAATTGAATCAGTCTTTAAATAAGTACCACCTAAACCCCGACAATATCCCATCTCCTTTTGTTGCGGTACTGCTTCAATACGATGATAAAAAAATATTTATCGACACGGGTATAGGCTTTTTAGAAGAGCCGCTGCTTTTCAGGGGTAACTCCTATTTGTTTAAAGGCAGGCTACACCAGTTGCTGCAGGAAGAGAATATAAAAAAGGAAGACGTCCCGACGTGATCATTACTCATTTTCATCCCGATCATATCGGTGGCATATTCAGCGAAAAAGGTAATTTGAACTTTCCTAATGCCCGATTTCATATGCATGAAGAAGAATGGAGTTACTGGCATTCATCGCAGTCAGGCAATCAGCCTGAGATGTTTAAATATTTCAATGAAAAGAACATCAGCTCTTTAAAAAACTTAAACCTGCATTTATTTAATGGGGATTTCGTCAGCCTGTTGCGAGGTATAACAGCGGTAAAAACAGACGGTCATACCCCAGGGCAAATTGCGTTAAACATTCATAGTGATCATGAGCATCTGTTGTACATTTCAGATGCCTTTCTTCACCCGCTTCATATAGAGCAATTAGACTGGCAAACCAACTATGACTTGGATCATCAAAAAGCGAAAAATTCCCGGATCAAACTGCTCGAATTAGCCCATAAAGAAAATATGCTTGTAAATGCATTCCATTTTGATTTCCCGGGCTTAGGGCGAATAGATAAGTTTGAAAATAACTGGATTTGGAATTACTCAGACAAGTAAGACATCCCTATTACAAAAGTACACGTCAACACTTCTTACTATAGCCTCCATCCCTAAAGACAACCTCATCTTTGCCAGGGATTTTTAGTAAATGTTTTGTAATCAGTTGCATTATTTTGCCAATGGTATTTTTAGTTATATACATATTAAAATAAAGCACTGAAGCTATAGTAACATCCTGGCTGTATGTATTATTAGTTTTTTAATTCTGCGGCTGGCACAATACTAACATCAATAGAAGATATCTCCAGGGTAAGGGTTATTTCTGCCGGTAGCGCTGAATTGAAGTGAAATGATTTTAAATAGACCTGTTTTATTTATATCATAGAATCGTTTCTTCTTAAATGATTATTTTTTCTTCCTTACCAAAATCAAATAGCCCATCTTTCCCGGAATGGTTATCGTATCCAATGTGGCAAGTGTTTGTTCTTTTTGAAAGTCCTTTATTTCCGGAATATACATTTCATATTTTGCCGCATCTATGCCAAGCTTTTTCCAGTTAATATGTATTGATACCACTTTATCCTGTTCTGTCCAGTTGGCCACAGCAATGATAGATTCATTGTCACCTTTGTAAACCGAGGCTTTAATCAACGAATTGTTGCATGTTACCGGGGCTTCCTTGTCCCAATAACCTATCATTGTTTTGTCTTTTATCTTGTAATCATCCCAGAATCTCCAAATTTCAGTGGGCGAATTTTTAGAATATCCTCCACGGGCGGTAATACCGTAAACCATGCCCCTCCAGGGATTACCACCACCTTCCAGCATTTGACCGGGTAACCCAAATGGAATTCCCGATACTTCAATCAGCCAATGATCGGGCATGCGGTTATAATCACGTGCCTCACCAATCCATACCAGGTCAAAATAAGGTAGCATGTCCATGTAAAGATTTAAACAATTTGTAAACCCGGCCCATTTATTAAAATGGTTCCAGCTGTGCAAATCCATCCTTCCCTGTGGACGGTAACGGTCAATTATTTTTCTTGCTCTCCTTAGCGTAAACCGATCCAATGCCGCATCGTCAATATACACGCCGTCAATACCCATATTCTTTACCATCCAATCCAGTCCCGCTATATAAAAATTATTCAGGCGGCTATCCGGGGTGGTTATCACTGATAAATCTACCTGGCCTTTAAATTTTCCTTCATAGATAGTATTATGCCACGCAGGAATATATTTCTCCCGCATATTATTCAACAACCATTTATCCGGACCCTGCGGATGCAATGCTTCTGTACGGGTTGCATTACCAGGGCCGGGAAAAATCACCTCGCCGTTCAGACTGTTTAATGCCCAAAAC
>JBBQTL010000185.1:0-12188 GCA_038213285.1 Chitinophagales bacterium | reverse complement strand
AAATATAAAATTTGCCAGGTATTATCGTCAATAATAAAATCGTTTACATGACCTATTTCTCCGTCGCTTGCCTGAATATGATAGCCTGTAACTTGCTCTGTACTTCGTAAATGCAAGTCGCCTTTTTTATCTGCTGCATTTGAGCCCGTATCTACATCAGGTTTAATTCTTTCATCAAAAAGAGGCGCTGGCGGCATTACTCCCCACAGGCCACCTGCATAAAAACCACTGCTCCAATACGGCTGCCAGCTATAGTGCTCATACAACTCCATCTCATGCTGGCGGGACACTGGTTTATGCATATCTGTACCCGGGCTGTTGCTTACCTGTTCCTTTGTAAGATTCACAGGAATTCCACTTCCATCCCACTTAGTTTTTAGCAAAGCAACCGGCGAAATAAGCACCGAACGTCCAAAGAGCCAACTACCGGTTTTCACCACCAGGAAACGGATGTCCCAACTTTTGTCATCGAAATATAAAGCCTCAATTTTTCCTATTTCTCCATCAGTAGCTTCTATATTGCTCCCAATTAAAATTTTTAGATTATGTTCCATTTTGTTATTTTTTAGTTTTAAATAGCTATTAATATTTGCTGTTAAAAATTTTCTTCTTTTGTGAGTTGAATGATATTTTTATAGATCAAATTTTAATACAGCACCATTCGCTTTTTTTACCACAACCTCCCCAACCCCATCATTAATATTGCTAATTCCGGCATACTTCACAAATGGATGGTATCAACTCCATAACCGGGTACAATTACAATGCTTGAATTTTTTTTCAACCTTTAATACAACTTATTCTTTGCACTTAAATGCATAGTCATAAGGTTGTTTACATCAATCAAATTATTTTAAACAATGCCTGCTATAAGATTATAAATTAGCAGACGACATCTCACTTCTTTGGGCTCAGGTTTTCTTTGCTGTTTACCATGGCGACTTACTGTTAGTGCAAAAATTCCAATTCACAAAAAATAAATTTGGCTTGTTAAAAACACTTTGGCTATTGTATTTGTTTTGATAAATAAACAGCATATATGCCGCCAGAACATACTTGTTGTAAATATGAACTGCCAAAGAAACAACAGACGGTTATATATAAATTGGACTACTATAAATAGCTCTTTAGATTATAAAAACATTTACATCTGAATAATAATTATTGTAGAACAATTTCCCCAAAAAAGCATTTTTATTGGTAGCCCAAATCATACTACCTCTCTAAATATTAAAGCTTTGTGCTTTATTATAAATAGTAAGATGGGTAAGTGCTATAATTTTTTTATTGAGTGCTGTTCAAGCGCAAATTGATCGTCACTTGAAATATTTCTAATGTTTGGGGTTATGTATAAAAAACTTGTTTAACTGGTTGATAGAAAAATAAAAACACTTAATACTTTTGGAGAGTAATCAGCCCAAAGTATCAGGACATCTTTTAATTTTAGTAACCTGAACATACCTGTTAAAATCGTTTTTACCATTTCAATTTCAGGTAATGTATTTGAAGGGGTTGGATCAAAAAAAACAATCTAAAGTACTGCTGCCAAAATTTTATATCTGTTGAGTTTTTTTATTACTTTAAGAATCTTTGCACCTGGTTTTGTTTGCATTTAGTTGCGCTCTCACAGCTATTGTACTGTTTCCTACTTTTCCAATAGCAGACAGCAATTTTTCACATCCTGATCCCAAATGCGCCGACCACCAAATAAATTCCCCCAAATTATTTGTATCAATTTTAGACAAATCTTTGGGTATTTTCATTTCAACTTTATTGCTCATTGTTTAAGTAAGTTTAATTTGAATTACACTTTCCCGGGGGGGCACGCTTACTATTACTTAATTGGCAATTCATTTATTGTTACCTAGATTAAGATAAAAATACAGTAATTCTAAAGTTTTTGTTTGTGTGAAATTCATTTTTAATGAGTTTTTAATCTCTTTTTAATTTGCTGGTTAGTGAGTGATTGCATTTTTAAACAAAAAATAATGAAATCAAAAGAAAGAAGATATTGTATCCACTTATTTTCTTACACAGGCAGTAAAGTAAGCAGTCGATATGTACAGATAAAACGATTATGACTTTTTATTTATCGGGTTTTAATAAATGTTCCCACTCCAAATTTTCGGTCAGCAGATCGTATATTTCCCCCTCGCTCTTGGTTAGTAAATATTAGTAGGTGTATTGTTGGATGGAAGCGGTATGCTGCAGTAGATTAGGACGTTGGCGATAACAGGAAACGGTTTTTCCGGGGTAGGTTGATTAGTTAAATTTCATAAGGGCAACAGCAATAAGAGCAAAAACTAAAACCGAGATAATTAAAATGGCACTAACATTCCACCAATCTTCCGCTTTTACCAGCAACAGGATGTTGCAGGGCAACTAATTACCTAAGGTATTTGCGCTGGCAACTTGCTGGCATAAGTCTAAAAACAATAGCCTGGCAAGCAGTATTTGTAAGCGGGGCTTTTTATGAGGACTGTTGCTATTGGTCTTATTGTTAGCAGGCGGCATGCTGTCTGTCTAAGTGATGTTGGTTATCATCTGCGATTAATTGCATTTTAAAATTTTTAGTTACGATGAGATATCATTTAAAATATGATTGAGATTAACAGACAACTCTTTTACTTCATCGGAAATAGTTGCAAGCCCTGTAATGAGGACTTTGATTACCCTCAATATTTCGTCTTTGCTAAGTTCTTTCACATACGAATTTTTGAAAGCAGAAAGTATGTTGTCGGGTAAATCATCAAAGCCACGACCATAATCGACATTTAATCCCCGTGATATGCAAGCAAGTTTGAGAGCGTAGTTTCTTGTTTCGCTAATCCAAAATTCAGCCTGTAGTAATTTGTTCC
Source organism: Chitinophagales bacterium (assembly GCA_038213285.1). Classification (GTDB taxonomy): domain Bacteria; phylum Bacteroidota; class Bacteroidia; order Chitinophagales; family Chitinophagaceae; genus Ferruginibacter. Next base: position 9,330 of record JBBQTL010000185.1, on the reverse strand, counting down.
GCTCGGCACAAAATCTTGCTCTTAAAATATGATGAACAAGATAGCCAAACAGCTCTTGTGTTTGCTGATGTTTGGTTTGTGATTTTTTATGTTGTTTACTATGTTGCGGTTTTTCATATTGTCCGCCATATAATAATTTGAAATGCGGACCCATTGCACCAAACTCTGATGCAGGTGAAAATGAAAGGTCAACCTGTAGGCAACCAGGTAAAATGAAAACCCGGTAGATTATCTTTTCTACTGGCAAATCAAACAACACAATTGCTCCAAATTCTTTTGCAACATAATCAGTCCATGAGGCAAGGAGTGAGGTAATTGTAAATGCTTCGTCAACTCCAAAAGTTAAGTCAATGTCAGACCACCTATCTACTGTGCCTTGGGCATAAGAACCAATTACAGCAGCAGAAACTATTCTACTGTCGCTTTTCGCATGGCTGATTATTTTTTCACGAACTTCTTCTCTCGATTGAATGGTAAACATATTGGTTGATTTGAAATTATTTATGTGCCTCGCCTTTTTTAAAGAAATGTTTAAGTTAGCAACAAAAGCTAAATTGAAACTCATCAGCCAAGGCTGATAAGCCTTGTTAAAGTCTGTTAGTAAGTTGGTGTCTTTTACTTCACTAAAATTCCATTTTTTTGTTTGTCTTTTTGTTTGCAGATTATAACAATTGCATCTCCCTACCCCGGAAGAATGTTTAGATTGAGATGAAAAATATTACTGGGGTCGTACTTTTTTTTTCACTTGCGCAAGGCGTGAGAAGTTGTTACCAAACACGGCTTTGGCTGTTGATACACTTGGTACGCCCGTAACCGAAACTTAATTTAAAAATAAAAGTTCATTGTTTATTTAATTAACCAGCATTATTCGTTGGCCGGCACCAAAGGCGCTTAGCGGTCAAAAGTTGAGCAGGTATTTGTTGAGCAGGTATATTGCCAAACTGCCTGCTACCACCCGATTATTTCATTGTCTCATCTGGATACATAACAGAAACTTCCGCTTTCCAATTTCGTTCTTTGTCTTTTTTCCAAACCTGTACTGCTTGATCGAATCCGCTGCGAACTGTACCTGCAGAGTCGGTCATTGTCACCTTATTTTTAGCAAAAAGATATACCATCTGACCATCCATAGAAATTTCAATTACAGTTGGTTGCTTGTTCCATGTCATGTTAAAGCCAGGAATGTTTTGCATATTAGAAAACATTTTCAAAAATTCTTTTTTCCCTTTTATTGTCGGAGCTCCCGGTCCCATAATAACTACATCATCTGCCCAATAATACCCTGGGTTAGTAACGGTTTCATATTTTATAGTTTTTGTTTGTATTTTGATTTCGTCCGAATGTAGCAGCAGAGGATTAGGTATTGCTATCTGTACTGGCATTGGGAAACTTGGGCTCAATCTTTTTTCTGCAAACGATAAAGATAATCAGTTCAAAAAATTTCAAAGCCCATAAATGCAGCAACACACTGTTATCGGTTCGTGCTACACTATTCACAAACTCATGACCCATTAAATTTAAGAATACTCATTATCATTATGCCTTTTCAGCCACAATGTAAACTTGCTGATCACCAATATTATAATCCGCTTTGGATGTAGAACTGTATGTTGCAATGGTGCGTAAGCCATATAATTTCAACAGCCGTTTTACTTGGCCCAATGTAAATACATAGTGCTTAAAAGAATGTTCCTCTGTTGTACCTTCCTTTTTATAAAGAAGATTACTTATCATGTAACTATCCTCAACATTATAAATATTGGTTACGTCCATTGTTATATTTCCAACAGTGTATGAATTATTTTTTCTATAGTTTGAGAAGTTTGGTAAAATGCTCTCGGCTATCATACCCGAATTAATAATAAACCTTGCCCCGGCTTCGAGGCTTGACGAAACCTTTTCTACAAATAGTTTAATGCTATCCATGTTAAAGTAGCCAAAGCTATTGCCAAGACACAATGCTCCTGAAAATTTTTCATTTAGTTGAACGGTAAGAATATCTGCCTGCACTGCTTTAATGTTCAGTTTTTCTGAAATGATCTTTTCAGTTAGCCCTTCAATAAAAGTTTTGGAGATGTCAATGCCTGTAACATAAAAACCTTTTTTTGAAAGCTCTATAGCATGTCTGCCGGCACCACAAGGTATATCAAGTATCTTCTGCCCTTTTTGTACGTTTAATTCACTTAGCAAAAAATCGACTTCTTGCTTTGTCACTTCAGGCGGAATCGCATTCTCCCAAAGTTCACAGTTTATTCCCTGGAAAAAATCTTCATACCAATTATCACTGATTTCATTTAACATGATTGTAAAAGTTATGGGTTTCGTCAGCATTCTGGCAAAGGTTTTATATTGCTGAAAGTTAGAGAATTCGTGGCTGGCCTGCCAAGAACTAAAGCTAAATTGGAAAATGAAATACAAGTTACTGACAAAAGCAAAATTAAAACCGTCCAGACCTGCATTTTGGCAATTCATTATTGTGGGTTTGTGCTGATGGTTTTTTAGAAATAGTTTATTTACTATAAACCCTTACGAAATCAATTTCAGTCCCTTTCCGATATTTACCTTTTTCATCCTGGTAATATTCCCATTTGTAGTGATCGTTGTCAATAAAAATAAAAAGAAGATGATCTTTTGTTTTCATTCCGGGAACAGGTTCTACCTCAGAATCAAACGTGATCGTCTTTTTTGTTGAATCGTAAACACCTTCACTAGCAACAATACCGCTATTGAGATGATTGCCAATAGAGGATCTTACAAATTTCATTTTTACATTATCGTAGCCTTCCAATTCTATGCCTTGAAATTTTGCTGTTATCATCTTTCCATCTTGTACAGGCATCTCTAATGTGCCATCTGACGTTACGTTTACTACGAAGTAACGCCCATTTGCAAATGACGCTCTCACAATAGTGCCGCTGAATTCTAATGAAACTTTGCTTGTAACAGAATCTACCCAGTCATAATGCCTGCCTTTAAAATTCCATGTGCCTGCAAGGTCAGCAAGTAACTGATGATATTTGCCTGGTCTGGAATAGTCAAGCATTTGATTATAGGTGTTATCTGTAGCTGAGTAAACAGATGTAGTAGTGTCACTACTTTTTTGTGCAAACAATGGAGCTGTAATTAAAACTCCTACTACAATCAGAACAAATGATAAGGATGTTTTTAAAACAGTAAGTCTATTTCCTTGTCGTGATTTTGAATCAGTCCAGCTAATTTTTTTTAATCTCATAATAATAGTTTTTAAAGAATGATAGAAGTTTTATGTGCTTGTTGTAGTAGCACCCACAACAGGTTGTAGGTGTAATTATTCCGAACCACCCAGGCCCCCTTGAAAGCAAGCCTTTGATAAGACAGTAAATAAAAATGAACTATCCGTTAAATTGATTCAAATGCTTTTTTATTTAGTTGGTCAACTATGTATTAAGGTTGAAGAAATAGCTTAGTCACACCAAATGACTCCAAACTACCGTAATGAAAAGATGTATAATAATCAGACATGCACTACCCACAAGCGTTGTTTTATAAATACGTTTTAAAGTGAGCAGGTCGTAAATAAAAAGAGGAATTAACAGCAGGTCTACATACAGAAAAATCAAACACGGATTTGGTATTCCTGACAAGGAAGGTTTTGCTATTACCGGCCAGGGTAACCATTGTATGCGGCCAATGCCTGCCTGTATTAATATCAATGTTGCCAGCAACATAAAGCGTTTATGTGTTGCAGCATTTTTCCTTGCCCGGACACCCCGAACAAAGAACAGTCCAAACAACAGTATGGCTGACAATTGCAGCAACAGAAGATCCCACGATATTTCATTAATACGGGGAGGGTAGCCTATCAATGCACGAAAGGTAACAATGCACATTGAGGCCCACACAAACACGCCCAATACGACAGAAAGTTGCCCAAGTTGACGGTGAAATTTTAGAAACCCTTTTGCAGCAAGGATAACCTGGGTAAAAAAAATCAATAACCATAAGCTCATCAAAGCCCCATGCACATGAACAAACCAATGGACAGTCATTGTGCCGGCATGCAAAGACTGGTAACTTGGAACAAAACCAACTATGGCAATAATAATAAAAATGACCGCCATTGATACAAAGAAATAGCGTGCATATACTGACTGTGAACCTATTGTTTTTTCACCATTACTTGTTACCGAACCTGCAATAACGTGAACATCTGAAAGTTCTTTGACCATTAAATAATTATTAATTGAATTTTTTGAATAGCTAATTAAAAAGACCTGATAATAAAAAAAGCATGCTGTTATTTCAACCTTGCCGCTTCCCACGTTTTCCTATTTCCTTATTAATTATCCTGGTTACTGTACCATCAGCAAGTTTTACAAAAGAGAGATTCCACGAACCCTTTTTACAAACAGTTCGGTTGCAGCAGTTGCACCCAGTTCAAATTTTGGCTGGTCTGGCAACTGGAGGTAGAGCTTGCCACTATCCTGTCTTACGTTCATTTGCCAGTTTTTGTCGCCATAATCGCCCAACAGTGCAGTAGTTTGGGTATCGTTGAGTTTAATTTTAACAACTTTTTCCATTAGCGGCGCACTTAGGTTAAACCAGAAACTGCGCCAGGCAGGTGAGCCCCAAATTGTTGATACAGTAAGCTGAACAATGATGAGGAAAGCAACGCCAATAAGACTGATTTTATGAATACGCTTTAATGTGAGGAGGTCATAAATAAAAAGTGGAATTAACAGCATGTCGAGGTAAATAAAAAAAACAGACGGATAATCCAACCCAAACATGGGTAACCAATGCATACGGTCAATGGCAGCCTGTAGTAACACAATAGTGGCAAGAAAAAGCAGTCGCTTGTGTGCGGCGGAATCCTTTTTTCTTATGAGCATACCCCACGAAAAGAATAACCCAAATGTGATAATGGAATTGAGTTCCATTAAGATAAGATCGAACAGAAAACTTTCTACCGGGGGATGATTGGCTATCAGTACATGAATGCTAACAATCCACATAAATATCCAAACAAGCAGGCCAAGCACTACAGATGCAAGACCGAGGTTGCGGTGAAATTTAAAGTTGCCTTTTGCGGCGAGAATGGCCTGTGTAAAAAAAACCAGTAACCAGCTTGTTATTATTGCGCCGTGAACATGTACCACCCAATGCACCTGCAAAGAACCCTGGGCCATTGCCTGGTAACTGGGAGTAAAACCAAGTACTGCAATAATAGGGAAGAGCCCCGCCATTCCAACAAAAAACCAACGGATATAAAGTGACCGCAGCCTTGCGATTATTCCCTCATTTTTTGTTATTACACCTGCGCTAACCGCAGCATCTGAAATGTATTTGATCATTGAAAAAAAGTTTAACAGGTATGTAATATTTTTTTTGAAAACCCAATGGTCTGGCGTTAGGGTGCATCCCAAATCAGATAGCTATCGGATGTAGAATCAAGTGGTCGGTGGTGACGCCGAGCATGGCAGCTCCTCGGTCGGTGTCACCACCGACCGAAATCAAGAGCGATAATTTGGGATGCGCCCCTGGCATTATTTATTATATCATTCCTCTCCCGGCAAGTATCCATTCAAGAATTAATTTTGACATTAGTACTACATAATAATAAAGCGCAAAAATGAGGAAGCTGTAAGCCAAAAGCACTAAGGGCATTGCTGAAAACTGAAATATCTTTTTCATAAATTTTATTTTTACAGTTACTTTAGATGTTTATTATTCTTTGTTTTTTTGCTTACTGAGCACACTTAAAAAATAATGGAAATTTTGTTTGCCGGGATTATTATACCCGATAAAATACATTCCTTCTAAAGGCGCACCAATGCGGCGAAGATCTTCTATACCGCTCTCGTAAATGCCGGGTATTGGATGGTCTAAAATCCACTGGCGGATCTGTAAGTTAAATTTCCCATCAGCATCTGATTTGCCAGGGAGATGAGTATGGGTTGGCTGTTTTTGTAGTGTATCCCCTGTATTTTGTGCAACTGATGCAATGGAAATAAGCGCTGTTATAAGTAAGCTATATAATTTTTTCATTGTAATTGTTTTATTATTGACTGATTGATTTTATAAAATTACGCTGCCGCCTATAGCCCATCAATCACATAAACTGGTGATTTTTTTAGGCTGCATTATTTAGCCTGAAGGATAATGTGATGACGATAACAGTAGGAAATTTTGAATTCGTGCTGTGCAGATAAAAATGAACCGCTTTAGCGAAAACGGTACTTAGCCAGTGAACAAACGCTGGTAACCTAACCACTGATTTATTAAATGGAAGAGATTAGCAATGCAATAGAAGAAGAGTATCTACACCAGTTTTTGATGAATGGCTTTTGCTACGGCTTCGCTCTTGGAGTGTACATGGAGCTTTTCGTAAATGTGCCGCACATGGGTGCTTACTGTATCGATGGAAATAAAACATTCGGATGCAATCCCTTTATAGGATTTTCCTTTTACAAGCAATGCTAAAATTTCTTTTTCCCGTTCTGACAGATCAACAAATTCTTTTGTTGTTCCGTGGGATTGTACCCTGAACATCTGTATCACTTTTACAGCAACAGATGCTGTCATAGGTGCACCACCAAAGTGTGTTTCACGAATGGCTTCAACCATTTTGAGCGGGGATGTTTTCTTTAACATGTAGCCGGAGGCACCGGCACAGATAGCAGCAAATATTTTATCGTTTTCTTCAAATACGGTTTGCATCAATATTTGAACCTCGGGATAATTTTCCTTTATTATTTGTACGGCTTCAATGCCGGATATGCCGGGCATATTAATATCCATCAGCACCACATCCGGATAGGCCAGTTGCATACTGCGGTTGAGTTTATTGGCATCTGCAAAAGCTCCGGTGCAAATCATGTCCGGTTCCGCATCTACCAATTGCTTTAAACTTTCACGCAAGGTTTTATTGTCTTCGAATATAGCTACTTTAATTTCCATCATTTTAATGTAAAGAAAGCATATTTCTGCTTCCCGGTTGTTCACCAGTTTAGGTGATTTTAAATTTGAGCTGCACATTTGTTCCTTCATTAACGGGCGAAGTAATTTTAAACTCAGCATTCAGCTCTTCTGCACGTTTTTTAAAAGTATTCATACCGTTGCCGTTGAATACACCGGTAGCATCAAATCCTTTCCCATTGTCTGTTATAGTCATTTCAACATGACGGTCCTGTTTAGTAATTCGCACAAATACTTTTTCCGCTTCCGAATATTTTGCGGAGTTATTAATGGCTTCTTTAAAAAAAAGGTATAAATTTTTGCGCTGCTTCATGGTGAATTTGTAAGTATCAAGCGATGCATCACTTGTAAACTCAAGCTGGATATTCTTTGCTTCCAGTATTTCTGTAGCAAACAGGTTCATACGCAGCAATACATTTTGAAAGCGGTCATTTTTCGGATTTACTGCCCATATAATATCACTCATATTTTCCTGGATAGCAGCAGTATTTTCACTGATGGAATTGAGCAATGGTTGTGCCTCCGGCGATTTCGCTTTTGCCAGTTCACTCATAATACTGATGCTGCTCAATGTAGAGCCAATATCATCATGCAAATCGTCAGCAATACTATTACGCATATTTTGCAATTGCTTAATTCTTTTGTTCCTGATGATAATACCTGCAATCACCAGGGATATAATCAGCAGGGCAATTAGCAAATACATTCGGTAGCGGTTTTGCAATGCTGTGGTGGCGGCCTGTATTTCTTTCTGTTTATCCTTTTCCTTAACCAGCGAATTTTGAAAAGCAGTTGTTTTTTCACGGTTAAATATACTATCCTTCAAATTCACTCCTATTCTTAAATATTTTAAACTGCTGTCAGTAATTCCCAGCGATTCATAGATATCAGCCAGAAGGTTTACCGCTTTTAACATTCCTGCCGGGTAGGATTTAATCATTTTTTCATTCAATACCTCTTTTGCATACCATATCGCAGAATCAGGCTTGTTCTTTTCTTTATATGATTTTGCAACACCACTAAAAGCTTCGATCTTAAATATTTGCGTATTAAGCTCCTTACTGATAGGAATACTTAAGCGGTAGTAAAATAAAGCTGAATCATAATTTCTATTTGCCTCAAAAGCTTGCCCTAAATAAAGATAGACCTGGTTTTTTGCATACTTACTATCAATATTGCTTCCCTCATAAAGCAAGGGATTGGCCTTAAGTAATTCAAAGCTCTTTTTAGCACAGATCAATGCTGAATCATATTTATGAAGCGCTATATATACCGGTACTATATTGGCGTAACCTGAGAACAATTCGTCAGGAACGTATTGCTCCATATTTTTCATCACAGTACGTATATATAACATTGCAGTATTATAGTCACCAAGATTAAGGTAACTGTCAACAAGCATACCGTAGCTCCAACCGATTGCATAGTTATCATTCAATTTTTTTGCAAGCGGAAATGCCCGTAAGGCATAATCAAGCTCTAAAGTATAATTACCTAAAACGAATAAGCAGTGATTCAAAGCAACGATAGACCAGAATATGCCTTTATCATATTTTAATTTTTCTGACAGAGCCAACGCCTGTGTTGCGTATTCTAAACCGGAATCAGGATCATTGAATGAATAATAACTGCTTATGTCTTTTAGCGTCCATACTTTATTGCTGTCTTGCTTTTGTGTTACTAAAGTTTTTTTAATAGAGTCAATCCATTGGGGTTGTGCGTATGCTGAAACTGAACACAAAAAGATAAATGCGAAGGTGTATATATTTCGTGCTGAAGCCTGCATAGATGAGTGTTGAGGGGAAGATGATGTTTTAAAGGTAATTAATTTGATACTCATTTTACAGGCACCAATTTCATATCAAGAAATACATCTCCTTCTTTTCCTGCAATCACCGGCCTTGACTGAATAGTCCACGAGTTGGATAATGGGTCCCAATTGTATCGCTGGATATTTGTAGGATCAGCTTGGTTGTTTCCCTTTTGAATTAACTTAAGTTCGTTACCATTACGATAGCCATAACAGAAACCTTCAAAATCGTCAACACCGAATACGCTCATTCCCAGAACGACATAACGTTTGCTATTATGATTGTATGAAATAAAACAGTCAATTTCCATCGGCATATTGATCCAGGGAATAACTTCATTGCTTTTAAAACGATAATGCAGGAATTGGTGGTTCAAAACCCACTCTGCCTCTAGAACTGCTGTGGAAGAAAATCCATGCGCAACTGAGGTAATATTCCATTTGCCAACAAGGTGATTGAGGAGATCATCATGGAGTTGCCCATTTGTAGAATCTGCGGCATTTTGTGCAAATGTTGTACCTGTAATAAGCGTTGCGATAATTAAGAAGTAAACCTGTTTCAT
>JBBQTL010000184.1:0-12340 GCA_038213285.1 Chitinophagales bacterium | reverse complement strand
CCAAAAAATAAATGCAGGTGATCAGGCATTCCATTAATTGCTAATAGTTTGTGGTCGTAGGATTGAATAATACCGGTTATGTATTTGTACAATTCATCTTTCCATTCTTTTTGAATTAACCCTGTTCTTTTTTTAACAGCGAATATTGCTTGTATGTGAATTTGGGTGTAGGTGTTTGCCATATTGTTAAATTTTCTGTTTTGTGTACCAATATCACGTCCCTGCCTACCAATATCACGTCCCTACCTACTACCAATATCACGTCCCGATGGGACTTTATTGTATTGGTCTTTTTTCTACCAATATCACGTCCCTGCCTACTACTACCAATATCACGTCCCGATGGGACTTTATTGTATTGGTCTTTTTTCTACCAATATCACGTCCCTGCCTACTACCAATATCACGTCCCGATGGGACTTTTATTGGAATGGTTTCTTTTTTCTACCAATATCACGTCCCGATGGGACTTTATTGTATTGGTCTTTTTTCTACCAATATCACGTCCCTACCTACCAATATCACGTCCCTCTCTACCAATATCATGTCCCTACCTACCAATATCACGTCCCTACGGGACTTTATTGGATTGATTTCTTTTTTCTACCAATATCACGTCCCTCTCTACCAATATCATGTCCCTACCTACCAATATCACGTCCCGATGGGACTTTGTTGGAATGTTTTCTTTTTTCTACCAATATCACGTCCCGATGGGACTTTATTGGTATGATTTCTTTTTTCTACCAATATCACGTCCCGATGGGACTTTATTGGGTTGATGATATTTTTTGCTACCGATATGGCATCCCTTCGTACCTTATTGAATTTGAAAGCCATTAATATTTTCGTTTACTTTTTATACAATGGATATGCTATTCAAACAACACGATTAAAGCCCCAAATTTTATCCCTTACCATTGTGTCCCGAAATTTGGGATTTACATAGCACAACCCTATCTGACTGCGTCAAGCAGACAGGGATAATAAGAGATGCGTTCAAGTTCGTCCCATAATATTCAACTTTATTCAATTCACATTGGCTTTTCCCATTCATCATTCATCACTCCTCATATTTCACTCCTCACTAATCATTCATCATTTATCAATCATCAATCATCATTCATCACTCATACTCATTATTCATAACTCCTCATCTATCACTCCTCACTAATCATTCATCATTCATCACTCATTACTCATCGCTCATTCCCTCATTGCATCGCTTTCCACACCCTCTCTGACGTCATCGGCATGCGGATATCTTTTACTTTATGTCCACCACTCCACAATGCATCGATTACTGCATTAACTACCGCTGGTGTGGAGCCGATTGCCCCTGCTTCGCCGGCACCTTTTACACCCAGGGGATTATGCGGACAGGGCGTAACCTGCGTAGCTGTTTCAAACATTGGAAAGTCATCTGCCCGGGGCATACAATAATCCATATAGGAACCGGTGGTTAGCTGTCCGTTGTTATCGTATTCAGCGCCTTCCAGCAAGGCCTGCCCGATGCCCTGTACCAGTCCGCCATGAATTTGTCCTTCCACAATCATCGGGTTAACGATATTGCCTACATCATCTACCGCAATAAATCTTTTCAGGGTAACCTTGCCGGTTTCCTTATCCACTTCCACCACCGCAATATGACAACCGAAGGGATAAGTGAAGTTCGCAGGATCGTAAAAGCTGCTAAAGTCCAGCCCGGGTTCAAGATCCTTCGGGTACACATGGGGCACGTAGGCAGTAAGAGCGATATCTGCAAAGCCAACTGATTTGTCCGTTCCCTTTACGGTGAACTTACCGTCTGCAAACTCAATGTCATTTTCATTGGCTTCCATTTTATGTGCGGCAATTTTTTTGCCCTTCTCTACAATTTTGTCAATGCTTTTTACAATAGCCGAACCACCCACAGCGAGGCTCCTCGAGCCATAGGTGCCCATGCCAAAAGCAACGCTGTCGCTATCGCCGTGAATGATCTCTACGTCTTCCATTGGGATACCCAGTTTACCCGCTACCACCTGAGCAAAAGTTGTTTCATGCCCCTGTCCGTGTGAATGTGAACCGGTGAAAACGCTGATTTTACCGGTGGGTTGCACCCTTACCTGGCCCACTTCATACAACCCGGCCCGGGCACCCAATGCCCCTGCCACAGCGGATGGAGCAATGCCACAAGCTTCTATATAAGTGGAGAATCCTACGCCGAGAAGCTTCCCGTTTTGTGCGGCTTCTTTTTGCTTTGCCCTAAAATCTTCATAGCCCAGCATTTGAAGACCGGTGGTTAATACACCCTGGTAGTTGCCACTGTCATATTGTAGTGCTACCTGGGTTTGATAGCCCGGTTGATTAACTCCATCAAATGGTGGTATGAAATTTTTAAACCGCAATTCGGCAGGGTCCCTGCCCATTTCCAGTGCGGCAAGATCCATCAGGCGTTCCAGGATATAAGTGGCTTCGGGCCTTCCGGCGCCCCGGTATGCATCTACCGGTGTGGTGTTGGTAAATACGCCCGTTACATCTACATTTATTTTTGGTGTGGTATATAATCCTTGCATCAATGTACCATGCAGGTAGGTAGGTACACATGCTCCGAAGGTGGAAAGATAGGCTCCCAGGTTAGCAAAGGTTTTTACCCGCAAAGCTGTTATTTGTCCGTCCTGATCAAAGCCCATTTCTGCTTTGGTAATATGGTCGCGGCCATGTGCATCCAATAAAAAACTTTCGCTTCGATCTGCGGTCCATTTAATAGGGCGGTTAATTTTTTTGGATGCCCAGGTAACCAATGCTTCTTCTGTATAATGATAAATCTTACTGCCAAATCCCCCTCCTACATCGGGGCCCACCACCCTTACCTTATGTTCGGGAATGCCCAACACAAATGCACACATCAGCAGGCGGATCAGGTGAGGGTTTTGAGTGCTGGTGTAGAGTGTGTATTTTTCATTGGCTGCATCATAAGAACCAATATAACTGCGTGGCTCAATTGCATTGGGTACCAGGCGTTGGTTTACAAATTCAAGTGTGGTAATATGTGCAGCCTTCGACAATGCTTCGTCCACTTCGGATTTTGGATTGCCGATCTCCCAATCGAAAGACATATTGTTGGGAACATCATCATGCACCAGCGACGCACCGGGCCTTGCTGCTTCCTCCGCATTGACTACTACTGGTAGTTCTTCGTACTCTACCATCACCGCTTCGGCCGCATCCTTTGCCTGTTCACGGGTTTCGGCAATTACCATGGCAACGGCGTCTCCCACATGCCTGGCTTTATCTGCCACCATTAGCGGGTGCTTTGGCTCTTTCATGGTATCGCCGTTCTTAAAGTTTACCTGCCAGCCACATGGCACACCATTGATTGCCGCCACATCCGCACCGGTGTAAATAGCTACAACTCCCGGCATCGTGCCCGCTGCACTGGTATCAACATGTACAATTTTTGCATGAGCATAAGCGCTACGCACAAAGGAGGCATAGGTTTGCTGTGGTAATATAATATCATCGGTATATCTCCCTTTTCCGGTGATAAATCTTTTGTCTTCCACCCGCTTTACGGATTGGCCGATTATTCCATTGGTTGTGCTCATACGGTTACCTCCTCTTTCATTTTTGCAGCAGCAAATTTTATAGATTTTACAATATTGTGATATCCGGTACAGCGGCAGAAATTGCCCTTTAATGCATAGCGGATTTCTTCTTCTGTAGGGTCAGGCGTATGACTCAAAAAATCAGCAGCAGTCATGATAATGCCCGGCGTACAGAAACCACATTGCAGGCCATGCATCTCCCTGAAACCTTCCTGCAAAGGATGCAATTCACCATTGGTTGCAAGTCCTTCAATGGTGGTAATTTCGCAGCCATCTGCCTGAACGGCCAACATCGCACAACTTTTAGTGGCATTATTATTTACATGGATAGTGCAGGAACCGCAGAGGCTGGTTTCGCAACCGATATGCGTGCCTGTCAATCGCAGGGTATCCCGCAGGTAATGTACCAATAGCAATCGTGGTTCCACATCATGGCTGTAATCCACGCCGTTAACTTTTACATGAATTTGCATACTCCCAAATTTTTATATTTAACAATGAAATGAATTTGAATTGGTTTAATAGATATTGGCAGACGAAATTATATTCACGGGTTTGGATCTTTTAAAAGCAATCGTATTATCAAAAAACAAGTATCACATAAAATGTAAATCTTATAAAACGACGGTTTATAGCTTTACCTGTTTACTTTCTAATTCTTTTTCAAGGTTACTGAAAAACTGTTTGATAAGGGTGGCAGATACCCCACCTAAGATGCGTTGTCCCATACTTGCCAATAGCCCCGACAGTTGGGCATCACCATTGAAAGCGACTGCTGTTTGCATATCGTCTACTGGTGTCAATTCTATGTTAACCGTAGCATTTGCATTACCTATTTTGCTGAGCTGTTTTGCTTTTAAGGTGAAACTTTTTTGTTCAATCATATCCTCCATCCGGAGGGAACCGGTAAAGGAACTATTTACCGGGCCGAGTTTTATGTTCAGTATAGATTTGAAAGAATTGTCAGCTAATTTTTCCAGGCTGGAGATGCCCGGTACTACCCTGCTCAATGATTGGGTATCCATCAATAATTCCCACACTTTCAAGGGAGCCGCATTTACAATATGTTTACCCGTAAGTTCCATGTTATCACGTTTATTGGCTTGGTAACATTTAATATGAAGTGAGTTATGAGCAATCGTTTATGAAATACTTTTTAAAGATATTGAAACGTTTCCCGATATCATAACATTTTTTAAGATAAATATTTTGACGGATACCGGATCCAAAACGGGTAAATAAAATATCAATTGATACAGCAAAAAGCAAAGGCCTCCTGTTGAACCGGTCGCTGTATGAACCCGGATGCGTCCGCTAAATTTATAAAGTCAGAGTCATCCTTCGGATGATTTGCCCTATGGAAGCCAGTTGTGGATGCACTTACAACGGGGGATTCTTTAGCACTTTGACCTTCCATTGTATAACTGCCGGACCCGGGGTTACTTAGTTTTGCCGTTAAGGCGTTCAGACGTTTTTATTCTTTGATAACTCAACGTCTTAATGCCTGAACGGGGATTTCCTCATTCTTTAGTTCTTAAATTAAGGGCGACATCCGATATCCCGGATTTGAAATGCACCCTAACCATTTCGGGAAACAAAGCGGTATAAATGCTACACCCATTGGTTTTCTACAAGTTCTTTAACTGATCAATTGTAATTAAAAATCTTGCAGCAATTGCAATGGGAGTATACGAACGAAAGATAGATATCCATGCCTGGTTTAGTTATTTAATCCACCGCTATCAAAACTTTTTTTTACCGTTAAATATATTGCCGGTACCGTTTAATAAGTCCATTCCCCGCCTTCGGAGCTATAGTTTAATTATGTTTTTTATTCTTCAAATAATCCCCCTCCAGCAAAATATAAACTTAGTTCATCTCAAATCTATTAATGTATGAAAACGATACTATTAACACTATGCTGCATTTCTGCAATATCGGCAACTGCCCGGTTGCCCCCATTTCAATGGGCAAATAAAATGGTGGGAGCAAGGAGTATATCGCTCGCAACCGATGTGTTGGGCAATGTGTATACTTTTGGCAATATTGGCCCTTCGTCCACCCTTGATGTTGATCCCGGGCCTGGCACTTACTTTTTAAATGGTGTTGATGGCACCAAAATTATTTATAAATTAACTACCGCGGGTGCATTTGTCTGGGCTAAACAACTTCCTGGAAATGCTACCACGGAGTGTATCCGGGTAGATGCAGCCGGTAATGTTTATGTGGTGGGTCATTTTACATTAACCGCAGATTTTGATCCGGGTCCCGGCGTGTTTAAATTAACCACAGTTAGCCAGAATGATATATTCACTTTAAAACTGGATCCAGCAGGAAATTTTTTATGGGCAAAAAGCCAAGGCGGATCCCAGGGCGAAATTGCGTATTCAGTAGCAATAAGTGAGGCAGGAATTGTATACACTGCGGGTTATTGTTCCGGTACGGTCGATTTTGACCCGGGTGCCGGCGTATTTAACTTGACGGCTGGCATATTGAGCGATTGTTTTATTTCAGCATTAGATGCCAATGGCAGGTTTTTATGGGCAAAACATATATCGGGAGGTTTTAACCTGGCTAATTCCATCACAACAAATGCCCTCGGGAACTTAGTGATCGCCGGCGAGTTTAGCGGCACAAAAGATTTCGATCCGGGAGCAGGTGTTTTTAATTTGACTTCTGCCGGAGCGAGTGATATTTTTATTTTAAAATTAGATGGTCTCGGCAATTTTATATGGGCAATAGCGGTGGGCGGAATTGGCTCAGAGGGGGATGAATCAGTGGCGTTGGATCCCCTGGGGAATGTATTTGCAACCGGGCGTTTTCCGTCCACTTCCGACTTTGATCCGGGCCCGGGAATTGCTAATTTAACGGCTTCAGGCCGCGCTGATATATTTGTTTTAAAATTGACTGTTAGTGGAAATTTTGTTTGGGCAAAACAGATGACCGGCCAGTTAGGCGAAGCGGGGAAAGACATTGCGGTGGATGCTGCAGGGAATGTATATACCACAGGTTTTTTCGAGGACATAGTCGATTTCGACCCCGGGCCAGGAATTTTTAATGTAACTACGAAAGGCTCCAGGGATATTTTTATTTCCAAATTAGATACAGATGGGAATTTCGGCTGGGCCGTAGGTTTTGGTGAGGTCACTTCTGAAGACGAAGGACAAGGCATTTCAGTAGATGCAGCAGGCAGCGTGTACACCACAGGTTCCTTTCAGGGGCAGATAGATTTTGACCCCGGCCCGGGCGTGTCAATATTGCTTAACAGTAATGCCGCCATTTTTTTACACAAATTCGGGCCCGGTGGTGTATTGCCCTTAACCTTACTCAGCTTTTCAGCTACTGCTGCAGCTAACGGAAACTTATTAAAATGGCAGTCTACCAGCGAAATAAATACAAAACATTTTGAAGTGGAGTGGAGCACTGACGGACAGCAGTATAATAAAATAAATACCATTCGGGCAGCAGGCAATAGTACACAAACCCTGCACTACAGTTATATCCATGCCCAACCCATAAAAGGGATCAATTATTACCGGCTTAAAATGTTGGACATAGATGGAAGGTTCACCTACTCAACAGTAATTAAACTCAATATTAACCTCGCTTCACCTGGTCTTACAATATTTCCCCACCCGGTTGCTCATGTTATGAAGGTAGATGTGAAGGCAATGAAAAACGAAACGGCTTGTTTTTACTTGTATAGCGCAGAAAGTAAACTGATGTTCAGTCGGAATGTGAACCTGTTTAAAGGAAGTAATCTTTTTACATGGCACCTTCAGACTCTCCCCCCGGCAGGTATTTTATTAAACAAAACAATAATCAGTTTGAACCTGTAAGCATAATTAAACAGTAACAGTCAAATAATTCTATTATGAAAAAAACATTTTTCCTCTTTATTACAATAGGATTATTTCAGTCCATTTTATTTTCTCAATCCGTTGGTATTGGTACTCCCTCCCCTAATGGCTCTGCACAATTAGATGTAAGCAGTACCACCAAAGGCATGTTAGTGCCACGAATGACAACTGCACAACGAACAACGATAGCATCACCAGTTGCTGGTTTATTGGTGTTTGACAATACCACTAACAGTTTTTGGTTTTACAGTAGCAGTACCTGGACGGAAATTTCTGCCGGTAACAATGTATGGGGCTTAAATGGCAATGGCGGCACTAACCCTGCTGCCAATTATATAGGCACCACAGATAATGTAAATGTTGTTTTTAAAAGAGCCAATATCCGTGCAGGTTTGCTGGCAGCCGGTAATACATCATTTGGCGTTAGTGCTTTAAATGAAGCAGGTACTGGTAATAACAATACATCGGTGGGTTATCGTTCGCTATTTTCTAATACAACCGGCGACAGAAACAGTGCCTATGGCCAGTTTGCTTTATACTATAATACCACTGGTGATTTCAATGTGGCTGTAGGCAGCTATGCACTGGATTCCAATTCAACCGGTGTTAATAATACTGCGGTAGGAACCAGTGCTATGCTGGGCAATACAACCGGTAATTTTAATACCGCTTTAGGCAGCGATGCGTTGCGATTCAATGTGACCGGCTCAGCAAATACAACAACAGGATATCGTTCGCTTTTCTCTAACACAACCGGCAGTTTAAATTCTGCCTTTGGCCATCTTAGTTTATATAGTAACACTACGGGCAACAGTAACGCAGCTACAGGCCTTCAATCGCTTTATAGTAACACCGCTGGCGTAGGCAACACCGCAAACGGCGCTTATACTTTGCATGAAAATCGAACGGGAACTGACAACACAGCGTTGGGCCGAAATGCTTTATATGAAAACACTATAGCTAATTTCAATACTGCTATCGGAAGTTATTCATTACAAAACAATACGACCGGCGCTAATAATACGTCACTAGGTTACCAGTCTCTTTATTCAAACGACACTACAAATAATAATACTGCTGTAGGCTATCAATCACTTTTTGGTAACACTGCTGGTTTTTATAACACGGCTACAGGCTCTTTATCATTAAAAGATAACAGCACTGGTGCAGAAAACACAGCCATTGGTTTTGCAGCAATTCAATCCAATACTACAGGAAGCTATAATGCCGCGTTGGGCGCTACAGCGCTGCGTTTTATTAATTCTGGCGAGGCTAACACAGCGGTGGGTTATGCTACGCAAAATCAAAACGACACAGGCAGTTATAACACTTCCTTAGGCGCAAACACACTTTATTTTAACAAGGCAGATTATAATACTGCAGTAGGTGGCTTTTCACTCAATTATAATAACAGTGGAAAATTTAATACGGCGGTCGGCTATAATTCATTGCGGCAAAATACTTCCCGTAGCAACCTCGTGGCAGTTGGTTGGAATGCCCTGGCAAATAATGGTACAAACGCCACCCAGCCACAACACAGCACCGGCAATACGGCTGTTGGTGCCAGCACATTATATGCCAATACCATTGGATACGATAATACAGGTCTTGGAAATTATTCCATGTTTTTTAACACCAGCGGGAATGCTAATACATCTACAGGTAGTTTTTCCCTTTATAAAAATCAATCCGGATCGTTAAATAGTGCTTATGGCTTCCAGGCCATGTTCTCTAACCAGTTAGGTTACTATAACAGTGCCTTTGGTGCTAATGCACTGCTGGCAAATACAAACGGCCAGTCCAACTGTGCTTTTGGTAACGAAGCATTGGAGGCTAATACCTTTTCCGATTATAACAATGCCTTTGGTGCTGTAGCACTCCGTTACAATACCTCCGGCAATAAAAATAACGCTTTTGGTTACCAGGCATTGCGCAGTAATACAACAGGAAATTCAAACGTTGCCATTGGACTGAATGCACTGCTTGCGAACACATCCGGAGATAACAATATAGCTATAGGAGAATTTGCGTTGAATGCAAATACCACCGCTAACAATAATACCGCTATTGGATTTTATGCACTAAGCACCAATGCAGCAACAGAAAACACCGCAGTAGGTTTTCAGTCCTTGCGGATTAATACCACGGGTAATTCAAATGTTGCTGCGGGGCATAATAGTATGTTTAATAACACCACAGGTACGCAAAATACTGCCACAGGAGCTTATGCTTTGCAGAATAATTCTGCAGGCGATTTTAATACCGCTGCCGGTTTTTTATCACTCAGCGAAAATACCACCGGCACCCGTAATACTGCAACCGGCATTAACTCTTTAATTGCAAATACAAGTGGCATTGGCAACACCGCTGTTGGCACCAATGCCCTAACAACAAATACTACAGGCGATAACAATACCGCAGTAGGAAGACAGGCTGGTGTTTCTTCTGCCAACCTTGGCAATGCAACTGCCATAGGTTACAATGCCACCGTGACCAGCAGCAACAGGATAGTATTGGGTAATAGTTCTGTAACAGTTATTGGCGGCTACGCAGGGTGGAGCAACCTTAGCGACAGCCGCTTTAAAAAAAATATACAATCCAATGTGGCAGGACTTGAGTTTATTATGAAGCTGAACCCGGTTACTTACAATATGGATGTACAAAAGCTGAATGATTTGGTTGGGTACCAATACGAAAGCGATCATGGTAGGGCAGCGGCTGCCACAGCTACAGCAGCTAAAGAGCAAATAGTATACAGTGGCTTTGCC
Source organism: Chitinophagales bacterium (assembly GCA_038213285.1). Taxonomy (GTDB): domain Bacteria; phylum Bacteroidota; class Bacteroidia; order Chitinophagales; family Chitinophagaceae; genus Ferruginibacter. The sequence continues at coordinate 2,125 of JBBQTL010000184.1, read as the reverse complement.
GCACAGGAAGTGGAAAAAGCGGCAGCATCAGTTGGCTATAGTTTCAGCGGGGTAATAAAACCGCAAAATGAAAAAGATCATTATAGTATAGTGTATAGTGATTTTGTGCCATCACTGGTAAAAGCCATGCAGGAACAGCAAAAAATAATTGAACAACAGTCTGTTTTAGTGGAGCAATTAAAAAAAGAAAACGCAACCATTAAAGAACAACTGCAAAAAATTATGCAGTCACTTCAAATAAAGCAACAATGAAAATAAAGTTAACATTGTCGTTTTTATTCCAGGCAGCAGTCATCTGTGGGTTTGCACAATCTGTTGGCATTGGTACTAACACACCCAATGCATCTGCACAACTAGATGTAAGCAGTACAAGCAAGGGTGTTTTACTGCCACGCATCACCACGGCCCAACGCAAAGCAATAGCAAATCCTGAGCCGGGTCTGATGGTTTTCGATACTGATAAACGTACCATTATGATCTATGAAGGTACAAGATGGGGTCAGTTGGTTTACAAGGATTCTGAACAAATGACAGAAATTATTTCACGTAAGGATTCAGCTGGACAGGTCAATGACAATCTCGGTACAAGCGTAGCCATTAGTGGTGAATATGCGATTGCTGGTAGTCCTTATGCAGATAATGGCGCTAATACTGACCAGGGTGCAGCTTTTATTTTCCAAAGAGTAAATGGTAACTGGGTGCAGCAGCAAAAAATTTTGGCTGCCGATGGAGCGGTGAATGATCAGTTTGGGTTTTCGGTATCCATAAGTGGTAATTATGCTGTTGTAGGAGCTTATCAGAAAGATGGTACCGGCGTCGATACCAGTAAAGGAGCTGCATATGTATTTGTACGAACTGGTAATGTATGGTCACAACAGGCAAAGTTGCTTGCATCCGATGGTGCTACTAACGATCACTTTGGTTACAGTGTTGCTATCAGTGGTGATAATATTATTGCAGGAGCTCCGGATGATAACGTGGGAGCTAATACCGACCAGGGGTCGGTGTACTTTTATAGCAGGAACGGTACATTATGGCAGCAGGATATCCGGCTCAGTACAACAGGTGCTTACAGAAACCTTGGGTACAGTGTTGCGATAAGTAATAATTACGCCATTGCCGGTTCACCGGGTAGCGCTTCTGCCAATGTTTATATAAAAGGCATACCAAATTGGTCGGTAATTTCTTCTTTTACCAAATTCGGTGCGTTTGGTTCTGCGGTTTCCATTGATGGTGAAACTGCAGCGGTGGGTGATTATACCCAATATCAAGGCGGTATTGTATTTGTTTTTATCAAGGGTGGTTTCGGAATATGGATAGAGCAGGCATTTATAATCAGCCCGAATCAGCAGGCCGAAGATGCTTTTGGCATATCGGTATCTATTAGGGCTGACAAATTGTTGATCGGCTCACCTTCCACTGTATATGCAAATAGCTTGCCCGGCACCGCCTTTATTTACACACGAACAGGAGTTTACTGGGGACTTACCAGGAAAGTGGACGACAGTTCACCAACTGGTTATGGTCAGTTTGGAAACAGTGTGGCCCTTGATGGATTCAACCTCGTCATTGGCGCCCATTATAAAATTGGCCGAAGAGGCGAAGTAGATTTTTTAAACACGGAATAAATTTTTTTATAGTAACGGTTGTCATCTCGTACGGAATTTTTAATTAAAAATAAATATTTAAAGGAAGTATTACTGGAATTGCGAAAAGAATGAATGATTTGAAAAAAAGAAAACACCGCCATTAAAGTACAACCCCAAAAAATTATGCAATCACTTCAAATAAAGTAACAATGAAAATAAAGTTAACACTGGTAGTTTTATTGCAGGCAGTAGTCATTTTCAGCTTTGCACAAAATGTAGGCATTGGCACCACCGCACCGGCTAGCAAGCTCCATATTAAAGGCAGCTCCAATATAACGCAACTAACTATTGATGCCAATGCCACACAATCAAATACGCAGCCTTTACTACGCCTACGTAATGCTGCCGGAGCGGATTTATTACACATTCACTCCGATGGCCCCACCAATACTTTTATCGGTTTAAATGCCGGAAGGGTAAATAATTTCTCCACTGGAATTTATAATACATTTACCGGAGCCAATGCTGGCTATTCC
>JBBQTL010000183.1:0-12377 GCA_038213285.1 Chitinophagales bacterium | reverse complement strand
GGCCTTAATCACTTCCTATTCCAATTACTTTGTTGTATCAACCGTTGTTATATTAACAGTGGGTACTCTGTTTGTAATGTGGTTAGGTGAAAAGATTACAGATAAGGGTTTGGGTAATGGTACTTCTATCATCATTATGATGGGGATTCTTGCCCGGTTACCGGAATCTTTTATCCAGGAATGGTCATCAAGAGCTGTAAGAGGCGGAGGTGGTTTATTAATATTCCTGATTGAAATTGCCTTTTTAGTCGCGATCATTATGGGATTGGTAATGTTGATTCAGGGAACAAGAAGGGTACCGGTAAATTATGCAAAGCAAATTGTGGGCAACAGGCAATTTGGTGGAGCCAGGAACTTTTTACCTTTGAAGGTGAATGCTTCGGGTGTAATGCCGATCATTTTTGCCCAGGCAATTTTATTTTTACCAACCATATTCTCCGGGTTTACCGGTGGTGGATGGGCTAAATATTTTACAGACCATACAAACGTGGTTTACATGATCGTTTACTCGGTATGTGTAATTGGATTTACTTTTTTATATACAGCGTTAATTTTTAATCCAAAGCAAATGGCCGAAGATTTAAAACGTAACAACGGGTTTATTCCCGGGGTGAAACCAGGACAGCCTACTGCTGATTATATCGGCAATATCATGGATAGAATCACTTTACCTGGTGCTGTACTATTAGCATTCGTAGGTATTTTGCCGGGAATTTTTCAACTGGTGTTTAATACGCAACAGGGTTTTGCAAGTTTTTATGGTGGTACATCTTTATTAATTATGGTAGGTGTAATATTGGACACATTGCAGCAGATAGAAACACAATTATTAATGCGTCAATATGATGGGTTGATGAGTACGGGACGGATTCAGGGCAGGCAGACTGTTGCTTCAGGAATATAATTCTAAAATAGGCATCCGTACAATATAATTACTCGCCATGGGTATGGTTTTATTACAGTAAAATCGGGTAGTACTGTAAATACGAAATGGGAAGCATATAATATTTTAAACCCCGACATTTTTTGTCGGGGTTTATTTTTAAATTTATAAAAAACATGGTTCACTATAAATCAAAGGCAGAGATTGAGCTAATTAGGGAGAGTAGTAAACTGGTAAGTAAAACTTTGGCAGAGGTGGCAAAACATATCAGGGCTGGAATTTCTACACTGGAGATAGACCGGATTGCGGAGGAATTTATTCGTGCTAATGGTGCTACTCCATCTTTCAAGGGGTTCCAGGATTTTCCATTTGCCTGTTGCATTTCAGTAAATGATGCAGTAGTTCATGGTTTTCCAACAAAGGAACCGCTAAGGGAAGGGGATATCGTAACAGTTGATGTGGGGGCTTATAAAAACGGTTTTCATGGCGATAGCGCATATACTTTTGCGGTAGGGGATATTTCGGATGATGTGAAACAATTATTGGCCGTTACCAAAGCCTCTCTTTACAGGGGTATTGAAAAAGCGGTACATGGCAACCGTGTGGGTGATATAGCTTTTGCAGTTCAATATGCTACAGAAAAAGAGCATGGATATGGCGTGGTAAGAGAGTTAGTTGGACATGGGATTGGCAGAAATTTGCACGAAGAGCCCCAGGTGCCCAATTATGGCAAAAGAGGTACCGGGCAAAAATTAAAAGAAGGTATGGTGATTGCAATTGAGCCAATGATTAATCTTGGTACGAAAAATGTATATCATGATAAAGATGGCTGGACTATCAGAACCGAAGATGGTAAACCGGCAGCTCATTTTGAACATACCATTTGTATACAGCGGGGAAAGGCCGATATCCTGTCTTCCTTTATTGAGATTGAAATTGCAGAAAAGGCCAATAGTAATTTGTGTGTCGATTACTTGTAGTTCCGGCTTGTTGATTTTTTCCGTACCAATATGTTAACTCACATTTATTTTGTGAACAAGTTATAAATATTTATGGAAAAAAATTATCCGGGAGAACAATGGAAGTCAATTGTTTTTGATTTCGAATTCGTTAATGAAACGAAGATAGAGGTTTCAAATTTCGGTCGTATCAAAACATTTAATAAGGTTTCCAATGGTAATATTATCAAAGGATCGATGATTAACGGGTATAAAATAATCCGTTTAAAATTCTTTAAAGCGAAAGATGAAAACATCCATCATCGCATAGCCTATCTTAAACAACAGGTATTACAACTCAACCAAAAAGTCAATCAATTACAGGATACGCTCAACGGCATATCTAAGAAAGATGCCGGTTATAATTCTTGCAAAAAGGAGCAGGAGGATACTGCTCTATTGCTTAAAAAGCTGAAAGAAAGTGTAACAAAGAAATTGAATGACGACCTTAAAAGCAGAACTATTTATTATCAGGCACTTGTTCACCGGTTAGTAGCAGCGTATTTTATAAAGCAGCCATCTCCTGAGCACACTGTTGTGGCCCACCTTGATTTTAATAAGCTCAATAATCAAAAGAGCAATTTAAAATGGATGAAGCCAGATGAGAATTATTTGCATCAGCGGTTGAGCCCAAATGTAATTGCCAGTAAATTATATTCTGATGGAAGAAGAAAAGAAGATGCCAGGTCTACCAAATTGTCTGTTACCAAGGTAATGCTGCTAAAAAAATTATTGAATGAAGGAAAGCCAATGCGCCAGTTGGTAAAACAATTTAAAGTAACAGAAACGCAGATATTAAGGATTAAGCGGGGAGAAAACTGGGCGGAAGTGCAGGCTGCACCATAGTAATAATTAATGGAAAATTGTTTAATTGATAATGGATAGTAATCCCCCATTTCACACTTCTAATATTTTATAGCTTTCAAAAAATAAAAAAGAAAGTTCTTCTAAAAAATCTTCAGTAAATTCATTTTACCAGTATTCATACACATTTGTTTGCAATTAACCATTCAATTTAACCTTCGGATTTTATACAATGTTTTTAATTCATGACTAAAAAGCGATTGGTAGTAATTGGTGGTGGTGCAGCCGGGTTCTTTTGTGCAGTAAATGCAGCAAGAATGAATGCAGCGCTGGATGTGCTTATTGTAGAGAAGAGCAACAAGTTGTTAAGCAAGGTTAAAGTGAGTGGTGGTGGTCGTTGCAATGTTACCCATAGCTGTTTCAGTATGGCGGAGATGATAAGGAAATATCCCCGGGGGGCGGCTTTTTTGAAGAAGGCTTTTCATCATTTTTTTACAACAAATACGATCAACTGGTTTGAGGAAAGAGGGGTGTCATTAAAAACAGAAGATGATGGCAGGATGTTTCCGGTTAGTAATTCATCGCAAACAATTGTTGATTGCCTGATGAAGGAAGTAAGTCTCTATGGCGTAGAAATAATGATAAGCAAAGAGGTGAGTGCTATGCGGAAAGAGAGTGAAGGATGGATGTTGGAATGTAAGAGCGGGCCCAATATACCCGCTGATTATATATGCATTGCAAGTGGTGGCTATCCAAAATCAATGCAATTTGACTGGCTCCGGCAAATTGGCCATACGATAGCTGTACCGGTACCATCTTTATTTACTTTCAATATGCCTGGCAACAGTATTACTTCATTAATGGGTATTACTGTGGAACAGGCACAGGTGAAAATTATTGGAAGCAAACTAACAGAAGACGGCCCGCTATTAATCACGCATTGGGGAATGAGCGGGCCTGCAATATTAAAATTATCTGCATGGGGGGCCAGGGAGCTAGCTGAAAAAAACTGGCAGTTTGCCATCAACGTAAATTGGCTTCCTGCATATAACGAACAAACTTTGAAGGATAAATTTCAGCAGGTTCGTTTTGAAATAGCCGCACAAAAAATAAGCAACCGCAACCCATTTGGACTGCCTGGCCGCTTATGGGAATACCTGTTGCAACAATCAGGTGTAAACGAAAATATCCGTTGGGCCGATCTGCCTGCAAAAGAACAAAATAAACTCATTAAAAATTTATGTGCGCAGGAGTTTGCAGTAAATGGCAAAACCACTTTCAAAGAGGAGTTTGTAACGGCAGGGGGAATAGCATTGGAAGAAATTGATCACAATACGATGCAAAGCAAAATAGTACCCAATTTGTTTTTTGCCGGTGAGGTAGTAAATGTAGATGGTGTAACCGGCGGGTTTAATTTTCAAAATGCGTGGACAACCGGTTGGATAGCGGCGAAGGCGATAGCTCAACTTGGTTTGAAGGGTTGATGTTTGATGGTTGAAAGAAGATGTTTGATGGTTGAATGTTGAAAGTTGTTGGTTAACAGTTCGACCTTTAGAAGTTGACGTCCTATCCAGAACCATGCACATTCAATTTTGAACTATGGGGTTCTCTCCATCCAGTCTTTTTCTTTCGCATCTCCCGTTGCAATTACACCTGCAGCAATAATCAATATGGTTATTTGTATAATCAATGCGTAATGCCCGTTTTCTGAATAGGTTCGCAGCCAATGATTATTTATATGCAGGAATACCGCCGTCGACAATACTAATGTGAAAGTGCAAATCAGGCACCCGGTCACCAGCAGCATTCTGGCGATTGCCCTGGAGGTTTTACTATTTGATAAACGTATTTTTTTGTGTAAATAATAATAAGCTACAAAAAAGATGATGTAGGGGATAATGATAATAACGTATTGGAAGAACAAATCGAAACCCGGAATGTGAAACATTGTGATAGAAAACAATCGCAAAATATAAATGATCATAGCGATCAATAAAATGAAGGCAAAAAAGCTACCTGCCAGCAACAACATTAAACGGGAATATTTCTGAAAATTGTCCATCGGCGCAAAGGTAATTCAATCAACCGTGAAGTTGTTAATTGACAGGTTGAATGGGTGCATTTATGTATTGAGCGAAAATTATGTCAACATCAATTCTACTGTTTCTTATGTTGATTTATTATACAAGTGTAAAAAGGCATTTTAGCAATATATATTTGCGGAATTGAAGATGCCGCACATTTAATACTGTTCACCAAAGTATCAATTGTTGAACGAAGTCCGATTAAAATACGGGATAGACATTCGCCACGGAAGATCCTCGCTTTTATGAGCACGAAACAAAAATAATTTCAGCATTTTTACAATGGAAAGCAGTGCAGGTAGTCTTACTACTATAAAAAAAACCATCCGGTAAAACGGATGGGTTTTTAATTAATTACACGACGAAATATTTTTAAGCAACTGCTTTATTAACCAGCGCCGCCGCTTCGCTTAACAAAATAGCGCTTTGCACTTTAAGACCGCTTTCATCAATCAATGTTTTAGCCACATCCGCATTGGTACCCTGTAGGCGAACAATAATGGGTATTTCAATATTGCCAATAGATTGGTAGGCATCAATAACTCCCTGTGCTACCCGGTCGCATCGCACAATACCACCAAAGATATTAATGAGGATTGCCTTCACTTTAGGATCTTTTAAGATGATACGAAAGCCTGCTTCCACTGTCTGAGCATTGGCGGTACCGCCTACATCTAAAAAGTTGGCAGGTTGGCCACCACTTAATTGAATCATATCCATGGTAGCCATTGCGAGGCCTGCACCATTTACCATACAGCCTACATTACCATCTAATTTTACAAAGTTCAGGTTAAATTTACCAGCTTCCACTTCTGTAGGATCTTCTTCTGAAATATCACGGAGCGATGCTATATCAGGGTGACGCATAATGGCATTGTCATCCACATTCATTTTACAATCTACCGCTATTATTTTTTCATCACTTGTTTTAAACAGAGGATTTATTTCCAGCATTCCGCAATCCAGTCCCACATAAGCGCTATATAAATTGGTAACGAATTTTACACAATTTCTAAATGCTTCACCACTCAGTCCCAGGTTAAACGCAATTTTGCGTGCCTGGAAGGCCTGCAACATACCGCCCGGGTAAACCCACTCTTTAAATATTTTTTCCGGGGTATTATGTGCTACGTCTTCAATATTCATTCCTCCTTCGGTGCTGTACATCACTACGTTCTCACCTTTTGATCTGTCTAATAATATCGATAGGTAAAATTCTTTAACCGGGTGAGCACCTTCATAATAAACATCCTGGGCTACCAGTACTTTATTTACCATTTTACCAGCAGGTCCGGTTTGTATGGTAACCAATGTACCACCGATAATATTCTGGGCAATTTGCTTTACTGCCTCTGCATTTTTACCAACAGCCACACCACGTTGATCGGTACCAACGATGGTGCCTTTGCCACGTCCACCCGCATGTATTTGAGCTTTTACAACGGCAAATTTGCTGCCGTACTGAGAATGTATTTGCCTGTATGCTTCTTCTGCTTCGGTGGCGGTGTTACAGGCGATGCCTTCCTGCACCGGCACGTTATATTTTTTAAGCAGTTCTTTTGCTTGATACTCGTGAAGGTTCATGTATTAAAAATTTTGACGAAGATAAGAAAGTATGTGGCAAAAATTAAACGGTAATTTAATACAATATGTTCCATTTATGAGGGGCTGTTAATTGGATTAGGAATGAAGCGCTTAAACCACGTCACATTTTTTTACCATTATTTTAATCTATCCTTGGTTTTAGTTTACGTTCTTTGCAAAACAGTAAATCATTCTTATTTTTTATTGAACGTATGCGGTCGTTTTTTAAATGCCTGTTTACTGTTGAATAATTTTTTAATTATTATTTTAAAAATATGATTACCAAAATTAATGAAGCGGTGGATTATATCCGGCTTCAACACAATGTATCTCCCTCAGTTGGAATTGTATTAGGAAGCGGCCTGGGAAGTTTTACCGCTGAAATAAAAATGGAAAAGGAAATAGCCTACGGCGATATACCTCATTTTCCCGTAAGTACGGTGGAGGGTCATAGCGGTAAATTAATTTTTGGTGAATTAGGTGGAAAAAAGGTGGTAGCGATGGCCGGCCGTTTTCATTATTACGAAGGTTACCATACCAGCGATGTGGTGTTTCCGATAAGAGTGATGAAGTTTTTGGGCGTGGAAACCCTGTTGATCAGTAATGCTGCCGGCGGAATAAATACCAGCTTTAAAGTGGGCGACCTGATGGTAATAAAAGATCACATTTCATTATTTGCCGTAAATCCCCTGATAGGCAGGAATATTGAAGCTTTCGGGCCAAGATTTCCGGATATGAGCGAACCTTACAATAAGGTATTGATTGAAAAGGCGAAAGTAATTGCTTCCAAAAATAATATTGATCTAAAGGAAGGAGTGTACTGTGGCGTAACAGGTCCAACCTTTGAAACCCGGGCCGAATATAAGATGATGCAGGTATTAGGTGGCGATGCAGTAGGCATGAGCACCGTGCAGGAAGTGATTGTGGCGGTACACATGGGCTTAACGGTATTTGCGATGAGTGTAATTACAGACATTGGTATACGTGAAGAAGAAAATAAAATTACCCATACCGAAGTTTTGGAAGCGGCCGCTCATGCAGAGCCGAAGCTTACTTACCTTTTTAAAGAACTTATTGCCCAATTGTAGAGATGTATAAAATTGTATTTACTTTTTTATTGCTGATGGTTTTGCAATCTGCTTTTGCACAAGTACCCACAAGGAGGTTGCCTCAAAACCGGCCTCAGGACAGGGGTGGTAGACCCTCTGCTGATACCGCCAGCAAAAATGATAACCTTGGCTTTGAACATCGCGACGATGCAAAAGATTCTATCACTATCAGTTTCCGTTATCTCGATTCTATCCGAAGTGTGCAGCTCGATACCAGCATCAATGATTTTTATAAATATTTCTCTCAACCCGCTGATCAACAGTACCTGGGCAATAACGGTGCTGCAGGATATCCGCTTATTTTTTTACCCTTTATGAAACCGGGCTGGGATGCAGGTTTTCACGCTTTTGACATTACTAAGTTTACTTTAGAAAATACCCGGTTCTTTAAAACCACCAAGCCTTTTACCCGGTTAGGTTACCAGTTGGCTTCCGGTAAGGAGCAAATGATAAACTTACTGCATACGCAGAATCCAAGGCCCAATATGAATTTTGGATTTGAGTACCGGCTCATTTCAGCACCTGGGTTTTTTGTAACACAAAACGCCAATCAAAACAATTACCGCCTGTTTAGCAATTACCAGGGTAAGCGAAAGCGGTATGCGATGTTTTTTGCACTGGTGGGTAATTCTGTAAAAAACTCGGAAAACGGCGGCATCAGAAATGACAGCCTTTTATACGATAAAGATTTTTCAAAGCGCTTTACCATACCGGTTAACCTGGGTGGTGATGCTGCCATACAACCCAATCCATTTAAATCATCTGTTAATACCGGTAATATTTATAAGGAGTTTACCTTTTTTCTGCGGCAAACCTATGATATCGGTAAAAAGGATTCGGTCGCAATCAATGATTCTACCACAGAGTATCTTTTTTATCCCAAACTTCGCTTTCAGCATACATTTACCTATAATACCTACAGCTACCAGTTCAAAGATATCGTGGCAGATTCAGCGCTCTACCAGCGTTGGTATGATACCACTTTAAGAAGAAGCACCGATTCACTAATTGTAACCGATCGGTGGAAAGTAGTGACCAATGATTTTTCGCTGGTGCAGTTTCCCGATACCAAAAATGCGGCCCAGTTTTTATCCGCAGGGGCCAGACTGGAAAATATGACCGGCACTTTTGCCAGCGGAACCAAAACGCTTTACAATATTGTGTTGCATGGTGAGTACCGCAATAAAACACGTAACCGGCTATGGGATATTTTGGCAAAGGGCGATTTCTATTTAGCGGGCTTCAACAATGCCGATTACAGCGCCTATGCCACATTGAGCAGGTATTTGAATAAAAAACTGGGCAATGTTCGCATCAGTTTTAATAATGTAAGCAGGAGCCCGTCTTATATATATGAAAACAGTTCTTCTTTTAATTTTGGCAATACAGGCAATTACAAAAAAGAAAATATTACCAGCATAAAAGCATCGGCTAATAATCCATTTATCAATTTAGCCGTTGCCAATTATTTAATTACCAACTACGTTTATTTTTCAGGTTATTATAAAACTGCCCAGTATGGAAAGCTGCTCAATATATTGCAGGCATCTGCCTCCCGGAAAACGAGGCTTACAAGGAGATGGAGTTGGTATGCAGATGTAACGGTTCAGCAGGTAGATGGTGCGGCACCCATTAAAATTCCGTTGATATTCAGCAGGAACCGGTTTGCTTATGAGGGAGTTTTTTTTAGTAATTTAAACCTGAGTACCGGTCTTGAGTTCCGGTATTATACGCCTTACAAAGCATATAACTATTCGCCGGTAATGGGGAAGTTTACTCCACAGGATACACTGACCATAAAAAACCGTCCGGATATCAGTGCTTTCCTGCATTTCAGGATAAAATCATTTACCCTTTACCTGCGTGCCGAAAACCTGAATGCAATGGATTTCTCCAATGGTTTCAGCTTTACCCGAAATAATTTTGCGGCACCGCATTACGTGTATCCCGGGTTTGTGTTCCGGTTTGGGTTATCGTGGAATTTTGTGAATTGATTGGGGAGTGAAGTAACTACTCTGAAAATTTCTTTACCTGAAAAATATTCATCACAACTTCAATCAAAGTTTGGATGAACGTATGATTTTTATTGGCCCGGCAGAAGTGCTTTGATTGAGCTTCATTGGCGTCGCACTCTTTTACTAAATACCATTTGGCAACTTTAATTACGTTATAGGTTCGGTACTATCAGGTTTTATGTTCCGTAGTGACATAATATTGGTAGCTAGAAAAGTTCATTCCGTATGTCCCGTAGAGACGTGATGTCCTCAGTAGTTTTCATTTGAGCTTTCAAAAAAATTATATCACGTCCCTACGGGACTTACGGATAAAAATAAAATTGTGTTGCTGCTACCAATATCACGTTCCTACGGAACTAAATTGAATTGCTACCTATATCACGTTCCAACGGAACTATTTTAAATTGCTACCAATATCACGTTCCTAGGGAACTAAAATGAACTTTAGCCTATGGTTGTAAGGAGGGATACATTCGTTCGGCCTATTTGAGATACTATTAGACATTTGATTTTATATGGTCATTAATGAAGGCCAAATAAAGGACATTATTTGTTGATGATTCATAAAATAATCATTGTTCGCTACAACATTATAAAATAGCTTAAAGAATAGCCATAACCCAGCAATCAACTTACCCTCCCAAGCTACTAACCATCAATTACAACCTTCTCAAACTCAACCCTCAACCTCAAACCACCAACCCTCAACCATCACCCTCAACCTTAAACCACCAACCCTCAACCATCAACACACCCTCAACTCTCAACCCTTAACCATCAACCCTCAACCGTCCTACTCATTCACTTCCACCAAATAACCCAGCACTGGTTTATTGTTAATCAGTACAGTTACGGGGTAAGTATCTTCTACATCAAATTTGTAATTAAAAACCAGGATGCCCCTTGAATAGGAGTAATCAACCGTTTTTATTTTCTTCTTTTTGTTTTCACCAATTTCCAACGCTACAAGATCAATATCAGAACTGCTTGTCAGCCTGATGTTAAATGCCACCGCTTTATTGAGGCTGGCCTTTATAAAGCCATCATCCGGCATAACCTTACTAATCCTAAATTCATAAGCGGCACTTTTTACCAATGGCAACGACAGAAAACTGCTTACACTTTTTGGACCAGGCCCCAGTTGCCAGGCTCCGTTATCAGGGAAATGCTGAAAGTTAAAAATTGTTCTGTCTGCAAAGAAGTAATCATCATTGTATGCTTTGGTGTATTTGGTCATTTTATCATCGGTGTATCCGCTGCCCCAGGTAGGGTCTACATAATACCAGGTATCGGGACTTTGCCCCAACTGTACCACGGCCCAGGTATGGTTGAATTCATCCGGCTTTTCGTTGATTTGTTCGGTATTATATTTCGCATAACCGTCTACGGTAAGGCAGCGGATCTTTACCACGCTGCACATATCCTGGAATAAACCTGCATAACCAGCCGCTGTTGCCTTCCTTGTTTTTAATACGAGATCCGTACTTGTTTTTTCATTGTCATTATTCTTGCCAGCCTTCAGATCGAAACTGATATTGTAAGCGATCCAGTCAAATATGGCCCTCGCTTTATCTTTCGGATCAGGAAACTGTTTGGTTACAATGGCGGTAATGGTTCCCATATTCAGGGTATCAAGTGCGCCCAATGATTTTACATAATTATCAACCTCTGTAAAATCGCCTTTAAAAATTTGAGCAGAAGCGCTCATGCCTGCCAGGGTCAATATTCCGCTAAAGAGAAGGGTATGCAAATATTTCATAAAAATAAAATTAACCAATAAGGCGTTAACAGAATACAAAAATTTGCAAAGCAGCCTGGATAATAACGAACCGGCAAATAGCAATAAGTAAACGCTAACGCCCGGCAATAAATCAACAACAAACAGTCTTAGGTTCATCCTGCATCTTTCACAGAACATACTCCAATTTTAGCAGGCCGTAAAAATTGATGAATAATTTTTTATATTTAGGCTTTCGGGCCTTTACAAGGATTGTAAATAAAGATGATCAGCTTTAGCACAACAATATTGAAATTTGATAAGCAGGGAGAAAAAACCGGCTGGACATATATTACCATTCCGGCAAAATATGCGGAGCAACTTCAGCCGGCTAGTAAGAAATCTTTTCGGGTAAAAGGCAAGCTGGATCAGCATTCAATAAACGGAGTGGCATTAATACCAATGGGGGGAGGAGATTTCATTATGGCACTTAATGCAGACCTAAGAAAGGCCATTGGTAAAACGAAGGGCGCTATTTTAATAGTGCAGTTAGCCGTGGACGAAATACCCTACCATGTAAATGCCTTATTCCTTGAATGCATGGAGGATGAGCCCGCCGCAATGACTTATTTTAAGTCGCTGCCGATTGCCCACCAACATTATTTCAGCAAGTGGATTGAATCGGCTAAAACGGAGCCAACCAGGGTGAAACGTATTGCACAGGCTGTATCTGCGCTTGACAAAAAAATGGAATTCCCTGAAATGTTGCGTGCCAAAAAAAAAGAGAAAGACATGTTGGGTTGGTAGCGACCGGGTAGAAAAGAATCGTCCCGTACAATAGTTTTGCATGGATGCATTGAAATGGCCGGGCATCACCAGGTTTCATTTTATCAATCAATGGTTGCCAAACTTGTACTTGGTTACAATACAAACTCAGTTGGAGCAAGCCTGACTATATGAAATAATACAACCTAACGCTAACCGAAACAGATTTTTCAACCATTCATCAAATGAGAATTGGTTTTGTATATACACACCGTAATTTTATTTTATTTAAACAAAATTTTATGAAACAAATATTGACCGGGCTGATAGTATTGCTCATGTTGCACCAGGCATCTACAGCGCAATTAACCACAGTGCCGGATGGCGGTAATAAAAAAGCAATGGTAGGTGAAAAGAT
>JBBQTL010000182.1:0-12491 GCA_038213285.1 Chitinophagales bacterium | reverse complement strand
ATTAAAAGTAATTTTTCATTGTCGCCTGTAAGTTTTTGCGGAGGCGGTACCACTTCATTTTCAAATTTAACGAGCCACTATGGTACCATCAATAATTATCTCTGGAACTTTGGTGATGGTACCTTTACCAACGGACTGAATGTTTCACATAATTATTCCGTACCGGGAAAATATTCGGTGAAGCTGGTGGGTACAACCATCAATGGATGTAAAGACAGCACAATTTTTATCGACACTATAAAAGTGTACAATCTGCCAACAGCAACCATTAGCGGCGATAGCATTGTATGCTTAACTCCTTCCACTATTTTAAATTATACCAGTTCGATATCAAGTGTGGATGCCATTGCAAAATACAAATGGACGATTGATGCGGACAGTGTGGCCAATACAAAGGATTTCAATTATAATTACCGGGTGCCTGGAAACCATACTATCCGGTTTGATATAGTGACGACTAATGGGTGTACCTATTCAATTAATAAAACAATCATAATAGATTCAATACTCAGTAATTTTTCATTGACCCCCGTGCGGTTTTGCGATAGTGGTACGGTTAGTTTTACAAACCTAACCAAACACTTTGCTGCCATTAATAGCTATACTTGGAACTTTGGTGATGGCAGTGTTTCCAGCGGATTAAACATTGCTCATGCCTATTTAATACCGGGTAACTATACTGTTAAATTGCTGGGTATTACCGTCAATGGTTGCAAAGACAGTACTATTTATAAGGATACCGTTAAAATATATAACCTGCCCCGGGCAAATATTACAGGAGACAGCATTCATTGTATGCCCGGAAATTATTTATATAAAAGTGTTGTGAAATCTGTTGATCCGATTGTAAAATACCAGTGGTTTGTAGATGGGGTAGAAAAGAGTACTACTATTGATTTATTGTATTATTTCAATGCAGGAAATCATATTGTTGGATTAAAACTAACTACGATTAACGGCTGCACAGATGTGGTTTATAACAATATAATTGTTGATTCTGTAAAGTCAGCATTTAGTATCAACACCCGTAAATTTTGTGGAGATACTGCGAAAGTACAGTTTACCAGCCTTTCCGGTGGCCGGTTTGGAATTGCAACATACGAATGGTTCTTTGGCGATAATACTACTTCTTCGCTGCCAAACCCTTCACACACCTATCAACAGTCAGGAATATACGATGTGAAACTGGTGGTAACATCGGTACATGGATGCACTGATACAATCATTCTGCCGAAGGCAATTGAAATTTATAAAAATCCGGTTGCTTCCTTCACTGGAAATAATATTCACTGTGCTCCCGGAATACAAACTTATGCCAGTAATTCAACCTCCGTTAATGTTATTATTGGATATGCATGGACTGTGAACGGAAGTCCGGCAGGAAATACGCCGGTATTAACTTATAATTTTTCAACGGCCGGCCTTTATTCGATAGTATTAAAAGTTACTACTGACAAAGGCTGCATCGATGACAGTGTCCGACAGATTATCATTGATTCGGTAGGAGCAGATTTTGAAATCATTAATCCAAATATATGCGGCGATACGGGGACGGTGAGATTTAATAATTTATCCTCCTCCCGTTTTGGTAATATGACTTACGAATGGAATTTTGAGGACGGACAAAATTCAACAGCCATCAATCCGGCACATTATTACACAGCACCTGGCACCTACACCGTAACATTGAAAGCAACTAGCTCTAATGGTTGCTCTGCAACTTTTGTTTCAGCTATTAAAGTTGTTATTTATCCTAAAACGACCGTTACCATCGCCGGCGACATTGAAAAGTGTATGCAGAACAGGTTGGTTTACCGGGCAGCCATTGTTACCCGGGATGTAGTAACAGCTTATTCATGGAAGGTAAACAATTCAGTCATCAGTAGTGCGGATAGCATGGCTTATAATTTTAATAGCGCCGGGAATTATACCGTTGAATTAAATATTCAAACCAGGTACGGTTGTAATGTTACCGCTACAAAACAAGTGGTGATTCACCCGCTGCCGGTTCCCGCTGCCGGACCAGATACCACCATTTGCCGGGGAGCAAGTGTTTTACTACGCAGTTTTGATGGCGTTTTTTATCAATGGGCTGCCTCGGCTACTTTACAAAATACTAATACGGCATCACCACTGGCAACACCTGTTGTTTCTACCAATTATTATGTTACGGTTACCAATCAATATGGCTGCATAAAAAAAGATACTGTTGCCCTAAAGGTTGATATTCCCGTAAATCTTATCGTTAGTAAAAATGACACGCTTTGCAACGGAAGCAGGGTACAGCTACAAGCCAATGCAACTGCGGCAGCTTACCTGTGGAGTCCTGCAACCGGTTTAAGTAACCCCGCTGTTGCAAATCCATTCGCTTCGCCTTCAGTATCTACCAGTTACCGGGTAATTGCATATAGTGGCAATGTTTGTAAAAATGATACCGGGCGTGTAAACATAGCCGTAGGAAATCCTCCGCTCGTAAATGCAGGGGTGGATCAACGGGTAACGGCAGGTGCCACAGTTCAACTTTCGGCGCAGGTAAACAGCAATGAGGTGAACAAATATCTATGGAGCCCGGCCGCCGGCCTTAACTGTGTAAGTTGTCCCAATCCAACGCTTATTGCGGATAATGATATCACGTACCGGGTTACGGTGCAAACCATTTACAAATGCACCGCCACTGATGATATAAGCATATTTGTCTTTTGTGGTAAGGGCCAGTTGTATATCCCCAAAGCTTTTACACCTAACAATGATGGTTTGAATGATCGTTTTTACGTGAAGGGATTTGGCCTTGCCAGTGTAAAAAGGATAATGATTTTTGATCGCTGGGGAAAGAAGGTTTTTGAAAAACAAAATGTGCCGGTGAATGATCCTTCCTTTGGTTGGGATGGTTTTGTGAATGGTGTACCGGTAGCAAACACGTCGGCATTCGTTTACATACTAGATATTATTTGCAAAGACGGGCAGGAGTTTAATTATAAGGGAACGGTGATGGTGGTAAGGTAATTTGTAGGTGATGTTGGTGCTAAAACACATTTAGCATAAAAAAGATTTTTAGTGGAAAACTGTTCAGCTAAACCGGGCTAACGGCAATATGAAATTTTGACAACAGTGTTATGTAAGGACTTTCCAATCTGTCATTTTTAGTTGAAGTCAATAATTTTAAAAATTATAAGCAATGTTGGAAGTTTAGAATTTGACTTTTTTAGCTTTCTCCTCAGCAACGAGTGGTTCTCAAAGGGTATAATATTTTAATGATGCACACACCAAAGTATTGCCAGGGCAGTACTTTGCGATCATTGTATAAGAATGGCGTTACTGTTGACATATCTCCAAACGGCACCACCAATCCTTTCCTTGACATCGTGATGCGCACATCGATGCAGCGTGATTCATCGGAAAATCTTACGACGGAACAGGCGGTAATTGCTTACGCAAAAAACAACGCATATTCAGCGTTTAAAGAAAAAGAGAATGTAACATTGATGCCTGGTATGCTTACAAATCTCGCCGTGCTATCACTGGATATTTTTACAATACCAACGCAGCAATTGCCGGCAACAAAAAGTATATTAACGATGATTGATAAAAAGATAGTGTATGAACAAGTCCATTGATAAAAAAGCTAGCCTAGGCACAACAAAAGTAGTTACAAAAGCCGGGCAGAAGGAAGATGGATCAGCTTCAAATCACTTTTGTCCTCCATCCTGGCTTGACGGAATTCTGCTCAACATTTGTTTGTAATCTTGTACTTTTATTTCTTAACAGGCTTTGTTTCCGGGCTTGAATAGGTCGGTAATAAATTAAAACTTAACATTGATCAATCCATTATTCTTCTCCCATACTTATTTGTATTTGCTATTTCCTAATTAATAATTCAACGCTAAACATTTCGAAAATTGTAAGTCTTTTCAAAACTAATTTAAATGAAATCAAAGCACTAAATAATGAAGGGTGTATTTCAAAATTCATCCTGCTCTGGGCGCATTAAAAGCAGTATACACTTTTTTTAAAAGGGGCTTTCAAAGGTTATAAACATTCGCTTATTTCGCCGCCCTTTTGACCTCACCCCCAACCCCTCTCCCAGGGAGAGGGGAGCTTGACTCTGAAAGTTCGAAATTGTATTCGATTGGCTATCATTCACCTAGCAATGGTGTATATATAATCCGATGTTATCGGATTTAAAATGCACCCATAGTGAATCAAGTCCTTTTGTATTAGACGATTTAGAATATCTTACAGAAAGTGTTGCCAGATTACAATTGCAATTTTCAAAATGGATTGTAATGTCAAAGCGATGTGTCTGATTGTCTGTTATTGTATGATGGCGTCGATTAGTTTGATATATTAAAACCGCAAATTCAGGCCTGCGGATGGATTGATAATTGTATTAGTATAATCTTTGCCGTAATTAAAATTACAATTCAGTACAATACCAACAGGCCCTGCGTTAAAATTAAACCCCACTGTTGTAGAATTGAACTTTAAGGAAGTGGCATCAAAATTAATTCCGTTTTTAGAAGCTATACTTTGTTTGTCAAAAACCTGTTGCCCTATACCTGTACTGATCCGAAACAATTCAGCGATAAGCAAGCCACCTTCGAGGCTATAGGCATTGTTATTGGAACTTTGACGGGTTGCTGTCGTAATGTAATCCTGATCTGCAAATATATTTGAGATAGTATTTGCGTTATTAAGTCCAAAACTGCCGAATGCTCCAATGATCGTTCTGCGGTCGCCTTTGTCACGAACAATCGTAATACCTAACATGCCATTTAGTTGCCAGTTAACACGTTCCGTTTCAAATTTACCAAAATTGCGATTGCCCTGACCATAGTAGTAATTCGCGGCAGCTCCCACCGAAACGGCGAGTGCGCCACGACGGTTATCATTGTCCTTTTGAGCATGCGCAGAAAAAACAATTGATGTGAAGACTAAAAAGGAGAGAAAAGTTTTCATATAATTTTTTTTAAAATGGTTACTTAGTTTACGTTAAGAGATATTCCTAAATTCACAATAGCCAGGCCAACGCCAACATCCGCAAATGCCTGCAGTTGATTGTTGATATAATAATCAGCACCAACCCGGGCCATCAGCCCTAGTCCCACTGATCGTGTTCCGGATGTCACGAGGAGCGTCTGCGAAGAATTGTTTGTAAAGCTGATCGTATTTTCCGCTTTTACACGTGAACTATTGATGCCTAGCCCCCCAATGATGTAGGGTTTAATTCGGGAAGCATTATTCATCAATGTGTACCTGGCGTAGGCAAAAAGACTGAATATGTTTTCTTTTACTTCGATATTATTTTGAATGCTGTCATAGTTGTTATAATCCTGTTTGGAATAACGTCCCGAACCGAATCCCATTTGTATCCCCAGGCGAACCTGATTTTTAAAGTAAGCATCGTAGCCTATATTGAAAGCCGGAAAGGTTCCCGAAGAGGAATACTCATCTTTATTGTCCAGCTTACTAAAGCTTTTTATAAACCCCAAACTAACACGAAGATTTCCGTTACGGAATAATGGGTTTTGCCCATAGTCTACCGGATTTTTTTTGTATGGGTCGCTTATTACAGGCTCCAAAGGCGGTTGTATTGGGGGGGGACTAAAATAGTCTGTTATTTGATTCCGATAGCTGATGGCATAAATTTCATTCTTAAATAGTGTATAGATCGGGCCATCTGGTATATCTGTCCGTTTGTAGGTAACAAGATCGATTCCCACTTCTTTCACAATACCATAGATAATATCGCCATTGATTTTAATTATGACGTCAAATCCCGCATTGGGTTGGTTGTGAGGTAGCTGGGGCAGCCCATGGGGTACTGGCAACACTTTTGTGGTATCAACTTGTGAAAATGTTACCAGGCAAAAAAGTGTATTAGCCAACAGTAAGGCAAGACTCGTTTTGTAAATTTTTTTCATTTATAATTATATGATGGTGAATTTATTTAGTATCGGATATCTGTAAACGTACCATTGACGACATTAACTTTCTGAGTACTATCCCGCTCATTGCAAAGTGTCATTTGAAAAATGCCACTAATTAATCTTTCGTCACTATTCTGTCGATCAATTTGAAACTGCGGTTTAATGATATTAGCTGAACATAAACTATAGGCAGATAAATTATTGCTGTTGGTAATATCATATATTTTAACTTCAGCTAGGCCCCTGGTAATTGAATAAAGCGGTGTATATTTTCCCTTTAATTCAGCGGCATCGATCACATCAAAACTGATAATAAATTGCAGGTTTTCACCGCTAGTAGCTTTGCCTGCAGAATTTAGAGTTAGACGATTGTACACCACGGCCCGGTTGATTGTATCATGGGGATATACTACAACCTTTGAAATTGGACCAAAGGCAACATTATCTGCTGTCCAGGACGCATTGGCATTTAAGTTAAATTTTAACAAAGGGTGTCTAACAACCTGAACAGTGACTTTGTCACGAGCGCAGCCAAATAACGTAGCGCAAGCAATAATAAAAACAAAGGCATTTAATTTCATGATCTGTAAAATCCAATCTCCGTACCATATCCTTAACTGATGACTGTGACAGACCAGTAAAGAAGAAATGGGTATAACATGCCCATAATGAGCATTAGTTTACTCATTACAAATTATATAATCCCACCAGGAGATAAATCCAAAATTAAAAATCAGCTTGTTGTTTTTAATGGTAAACATACAGGCAAGGAAATATTATTAAGTAAATTAAACGCAGCCAGGCATGTGCGTCAATTTAATTATTAAGAGCACATATTAAAGCCAAAGTAAAGCTTATCAAACTCCTTAGGAGTTTCCTCTTTGTAGTAGCATAAAGCATTCAAGGCATTTGCTCCGTAGGGGCATCACCCGACACCGTTCAAAGTGCAAAATTCACATTTTCGGCAGCAAAAGGTTGTTTGCTGCCAATAATTAGATTTAGGTATGAATAAAATAAAAACAGCTATCATCAGAAATCTTCTCATTGCAGAAGCTGCCCAACGCTTTATTTGCACTCCGATTTTTGCGGGATAAGGCACCCAACACCTTCATACGAAGCCAATCCACATAGCGAACGGGACAAAGAGCTAAAAATGCCGATGCACAACTTGTCCCGTTATTATGCCACACAGGATTTGGACGAACTAGAAAAGCAAATAAGCCTTATTTTAAAAAATGAATTTGATTAGAAAAATCAGCACCATCATTTAATCATAATCATTACATCACACCAAATCATACCATACATAGCCTATTCTTATTTTACATACTGGCTTACATCCATCCAGGCGCCGCCATTTACTACATTGGTAATTCCATTTTGTTCCAGGATCGCTTTTGCCTGGCTGCTCCGGGCGCCACTGCGGCAAAACACAACGATCTTTTTCCTGGTTTTAAATTTCTCCAACTGGGCTTGTATGCTTGTTAAAAGAATATTGACTGATCCTTTAACTTGTCCTTCAGCGAATTCTCCCGCGGTTCTAACATCTACCAAAAAGGCGCCTTCGTCAATAATGGTTTTCAAATTGATTGGTGTACCTCCTCCAAATAATTGTTGAATCATATTCATGCTGTTGTTTTTTATAATGAATGTTTTTTTATTACTCCTACTAATCCGGCTTTCGGAACTACCCCGCTTTGCCTCCACAATGGTTTGCCATTTTTAAATAGAATTAAAGTGGGCACCCCCTGGATTTGATACTCGCCGGCAGCCTGGGGATTTTTATCAACGTCTACTTTTATTATTGTAGCTGCATCACCAATTTCGTGTTTTACTTCCTTTAGAATAGGGGCCATCATTTTACATGGGCCACACCATTCAGCAGAAAAGTCCACCAATACCGGTTTGTCTGATTGTATGATTTCATTAAATGTCATGATTATAGCTTTTTGTCTTCGTCTTTTAATACTTGTTTCCTGTTTTCTTTTTTAAACATGCCCAGTAATAAAGCACCCATCATTGCTCCATACAAGGTACTGTTGACTGGCTTTGAGGTAATCATACAAGTGCCGGTGGAGCAACCTACCTGTTGCCAATAAAGGTAGCCGGCAATGGCGCCAACGATGGCCCCGGCCACGTATAGTTTATTGTTGTTAAACCACTTCTTCATAAGAAATATCTTTTATGGGTTCAGTATTTTTTTTAACAGGCGTAGCACATCCGGCGGTGCCACAGCAGCCAATATTAAATACAGGCATTGTGGTAAATAGCAAGCCCACCACCAACATGGTCCAATTGCTGGCAATGGCAGACTGCACAATAATGCCAATTCCCAGCGCCAGTCTGAAAAACCGCATAAAATTCCAATTACCCAGTATCTGTTTTTTCATACAATTTATTTTAATTATTTTAAGCTATGCTTCTCACAAAGCGCTCACATGTTAAAATGATTTTCCTGTCTTCTCCATACATTGGAGGAAATTCAATACCGACAATATTTCCGCTCTTTCCAACTGCTCTTCTTCTTGTAGCATTGCTGCCGGTATGGAATCTTTTGAATTAACGAACCTGTTTTTATTAATGACGCTAACCCTTTCGTATTGTAAGTCGTCTTCAACTGTTGAATCGGTGACCATTATTTTTTTTATTGATACTGCAAAAGTAAATACTGTTACCTGGCTTTTTTGTAACAAAGGTTACAAATGAAAAAAGCAGCCCGACTGCTAAAATATAATTAACAGGATTAGTATAAAACTGGTGATAAGGCGATAAAAGGCAAACGCTCACTTTCAATAAATAAGCGGTACATAAAAATGCCGGCATAACACCGGCATTTTCCCAAAACGTATTCTTAAATCACATTGAATAATTTATTCCAATCATCACCAGGTTGGTGGTCATTTTATACGATACCTTACTGTTGGGTACAGCGCCATAAGGATTGGATGAAGTGATCATCATCGGGTTTAACAGGGGGCCACTTGTAGAGCCGCCACTGGTTCCATGATGATATGCAACATTCAATGTTAGCTTTTTATTGAATTCATATCCAAAGCCAGCCTGAAATGCATCTTTGATGACTGCTGTGGCCGGGGTAGAAAAAAATGCCAATTTACTGGTAATAGGGTTGGAACTGTAGGTATAGCCTATTCTGACGGGTAATTTTGTAATGCCTTTATATTGAATCCCCGCTGATATAATGGAGATGTTCTTCCAGCCAAAACCAGCTACAGCAGCAGTATTGGTCCAGCCTTTTGCTTTAAATCCTTCCGTATTTTCGTAGTCGACAAACCGGTAATCTACGGCCAAATCAATGTTATTTTTTGAATAGCCAATTCCTGCTGACAGGATAGCAGGGTAGTTCATTTTGAATGTTACATTTGGTGCGCTGCTGCCATCGGGATAAGTATTTTTGAAATCAAAATTGCCGAACTGTTGCGGTGTTTTATAGGAAGCCCCTAATTTTATTCCCTTCCCTGAATTGTAAAATATTCCAAACTGTCCGCCAAAACCGAATGCGGTGCCTCTGTCACTTACCGGGTATCCCAGCGTTTGGCTGGGTGAGGCAAGCGGGTTAGGAGCCAGCTTCAGTGATGAATAATTAAAAGTGGGTGCCAGGCCGATGGATAACTGGTCCGTAATTTTGTAGGAATAAGTAACGCCAACCTGCATCAACTGGTAATCTGACTGGATGCGTCCAAACCCGCCGGCGCTCTGGGGCCTATTAATTGGGTTAGTGTTGTTTTGCGGGAAAGTTACCCCAAAGCCACTGATACCAAAAGCAGACACACCAACTGTATGTTTACTGTTTTTTTTGCCCCATACCATTGCCAGTGCCGGCATGATGGAAACGCCCCTTGCATCTTTTGTGACACCGGTGTACGGACCTTCGGCAGTGGGTACGGTAGATGATAAAACCGGGGAGGAAAAGAACGCCCCTGCATTAACGGACCATATCTTTTTGTCAAAGGCCGATATACTGGCCGGGTTCCATTGCAAGGCTCCGGCAATATCCAGCGGCTGGGCCGTAGCGGCACCACCCATCGATATGTTGGATGCCCCGATGCCCTGCATGATATGGCCTGCCTGTGCTAATAGGAAAAAGGGCAATATGCCCAATCCTGCTGTAACTAGAAACTTTTTCATAATCGTGATTTTTAAAATCTGCAGTGTCTGCGGACCGTTTGTTTATAAAATTGAACTTTATATATCTTCACGGGAATCATTTGCTACATGGTGAATCATTTTCAAAAAATGCGGAGTTACATCACAGCATCGCTTTATTATTAAAACAGGAGGGTGCATTTCAAATCCGATGGCTATCGGATGCCGCAGCATCCACCGCTTACTTAGTTTTGCCGTTAATGCGTTCAAACGTTTTTATTTCTTTGATAACTCAACGTCTTAACGGCGATTTACTCATTCTTTAGTTCTTAAATAAAGAGCGACAATTTTATATACACCATTTTAGGTGATTGATAGCCAATCGAATAAAATTTCTAATTTTCAGAGTCAAGCTCCCCTCTCTTCCGGAGAGGGGCTGGGGGTGAGGTCGAGTGCAGGGGCAAACAAGCCAATTTATTGTTGCTCCGCGGGAGCAGAGGTAATTTGAAATGCACCCAAACAGGAGCAGGGCATTTTAGAAATTTCACCTTTTCAAAAAGAATAACCAGCTTTTATTTAGCCAGGTTGCCAGGTTATACAAACAACATGTGTACCCCTTCGCCTTCACTTTTCTTATAAAAATCTCCTACGGTAATTACATCGTCTATCCCTTCATACATATCTTCCTTCTTATAATGAAACATGTCCATAGCCAGCCTGCAGGCCCATAGCTTTACTCCCGAAGCGGTTAGGATATCTAAAAACTCGCCTATTTCAGGCATGTCAATTTTCTCCATTTCTTTCTTCATCATTGAAGTGGCAAGTGCTTCCATACCAGGCAAACCGCCCAGCATTGTAGGAATATGCATAGCCGGGTTACCTACTGTTGCTACATGCAGGTGATCAAGTTTCTTTTTATGAACCGCTTCCAGTCCGAAAAAAGTGAAAAACATTTCTGCCTCAATCCCTTCCATACGGGCCCCGTTGGCCAATACAAAGGCAGCATACACATTTTCCAATGTGCCCTTGGATAAGATGATCATCATCTTTTTAATTGCTCCGTTATTTTCATTCATTGCTGACAAGTTTAATTTTATTAAATGCAACTGGCGGGTTTGGGTATGCCGGCAATTTTTGTGGCTGTTTTAAGTGGTGCCATTGGAAATAGCTGGTAGAACTCTTTGATGTCCACCACGCCGCTTTTACCGATCCGCCTGATGCTGAGTGCTACCTGGTTTTTATTTTCATTTTGCAGGTACTTTAAAACTTCCCAATGTCTTGGAGTGAGCGAAATGTTGGCTGTTTCTGCTATCGCTTCTCCAACCTTCTCATTCCATTGGTTAAAGTCAGTTAAGTAACCTTCTTCGTTTACGGTAATTGTTTTACCGGCTATTGTGCTTTCCATGATTTGTTATTTTGATGATTAATAATTTAATTGTAAACCTTTCCGCTTTCCGACATTGTAGCGGAAACAAAAGGTATATGTGTGCCTTTCAATAATACATTCCAGTATATCCACCGAAAGGCCAGCTTACCCATGTGATTCATCCTGCTTTCTTTCAGCAACCGCAAGGGGCCAATACCCGGGAATGGAAAACTTCCTTCTACCGGTTCATGCGTATAATTAAAATCGATCAGCAATGCCTTGCCATTACCTGTTTCGATAAAACAATTGGCATGGCCGTCAAACTCCTCTTTTAAAGGTTCGCCCTGCAGGTAGAGGAGTATGTTCTCTGTTAATATTTCTGCTTCAAAGTGAGCAACCGAGCCTGCTTTGGAAGCCGGTATATTACTGGCATCGCCTAATACAAAAATGTTGGTGTAGTCCCTTGACTGAAGGGTGGCTTTGTGAGTAGGTACATAATTCAGGTCATCACCCATGCCGGATCTTTCCATCAGGTCATCCCCTTTATTGGTGGGTATGGTTACCAGTAAATCAAAGGGCACTGTTTTGCCTCCATAATCCACAATTTCTTTTTTTTCATTATCAACCAGCTCAATGGCAAAATCACTTTCAATGCGAATGTTTTTTTCATCCAGTAAATGTTCCAGCGCTTCAGTGGCTTTTGGTTTGGTAAATGCCCCGCTTAAAGGTGTTACATAGGTTATCTCCACTTTTTCCCGCATGTGCTTATGTTTAAAAAATGAATCTGCTAAAAATGCAAATTCCAATGGTGCCACCGGGCACTTGATAGGCATCTCGGTTATATGTATCACCAATTTACCACCGGGCCATTCCCTTAACTTATTTCGCAGTACCAATGCACCTTCAAAAGTGTAAAAATCAAATACAGATTTTTGCCATTCGGATCCTTTCATCCCTTCTGTTTCTTCGGGAGCAATCTTAGCACCCGTAGCAATGATCAACACATCATACAGTAGTTCATCTCCGCCAGCTAATTGAATTTTATTTTCTTTTGGAAGGATTTTGTTGATCTGCTGTTTGATCAGTTTTACACC
>JBBQTL010000181.1:0-12564 GCA_038213285.1 Chitinophagales bacterium | reverse complement strand
CGGCTGGCAATTGTAGCAGACACGGTGTTTAACAATCCCCATCAGCATAATAGTTTAAGTCTTATAATTGCTACCGTATTTTTTTCATTTCAGATATTCTGTGATTTTTCGGGATATTCGGATATGGCAATAGGTGCTGCGAAAGTGATGGGTTTTTCATTAATGAAAAATTTTGATAGCCCTTACCAATCAACCAGTATACAGGAGTTTTGGAAACGTTGGCATATATCCTTATCAACCTGGTTCAGGGATTATTTATACATTACTGTTGGTGGCAACCGTGTAACAATTCCCCGTTGGTATTTAAATCTTTTCATTGTATTTGTGGTGAGTGGCTTATGGCATGGCGCAAACTGGACATTTATTATTTGGGGGGCAATACATGGATTCTATTTAGTTTTTGCATTATTCACCAATACGTTTCGTCAAAGGCTCAAGAAGCGGTTCCGTCTCGATAAAATCCCTATACTACCTGTTTTAACCACCTTTCTGCTGGTTGCTTTTTCGTGGATTTTTTTTAGAGCTAACAATGTAGAAAACGCACTGTATATATCCACGCATATTTTCTCCGGGCTACCGGAACTCGCAGAAAAAGCTTTCAATCACGAGGAATTATTTGAAAATTTAGGACTCACGAAAACGGGATATATTTTGTCAGTATTATTGATCATATTTCTTGAAACGGTACAGTATATACAAAGCAAACAAAGTATTTCCAATATATTCCTCCGGAAACCCTGGGCTTTTCGCTGGGCTGTCTACTACGCATTGATCCTTTCAATATTATTCCTGGGAGTCTTTGAGAATCGCCAGTTCATATATTTTCAATTCTAACTAATGCGAAAGTTTTTATTTAAAGCTATTTTTTTATTGCTGCTGCCTTTTGTTGTAGGTGGCTTTTTTTTCCAATCCTTTTTCGACAATAAACTGAAAAAGTCAAATCTTTCAAATTATAAGGAATGGAATGATATTTTTAATTCAAAAATAAATGCGGACTTAATTGTGTTGGGTTCATCAAGAGCAAGCCAGCATATTTCGCCGTATATTTTAGATTCTGTTTTATTGCTCAATACCTACAACCTGGGAATTGACGGATTTGATTTTCTAATGCAATATTACCGGTTCAAGCTATACATGAAATATAATAAAAGTCCCCGATATATAATACAAAATATCGACCGTTTTACTTTGTTTAAACGGGATCAGTTAATAATGCTTGAACAATTTATACCTTATTTGAATAATGATATTATAAAGGAAGCTGTATCCAAATATGATGGTTTTGATAAAAGGGATTTTTACCTGCCCTTTTTAAAATATTCACATTCGCCCGAAACCAGGGATATGATATTCCGAAGTGTCTTTAAAGATCCATCCCAAAATCCTACAAAATACAAAGGATTTAAATCCGAAAACAAAAAATGGGACTCTACTTTTCTAATTATGCTCAGTCAAAATAGCCAGCATGGTTATCGTGCAGAAATTAACAAAGAATCTCAGGAAAAATTCGAGCAATACCTGGACTTTTGCAGAAACGAGCACATTCAGATAATCTTTGTTAATCCACCCGAGTATTACAAAGCCAAAAAACTATTGATAAACAGGGATTCCATTAACCTGATTTTTAAAAATTATGCGGCAGTTTATAATATTCCACTGCTTGATTATACCAGTGATAGTATTTGTTTGGATACAATGAATTTTTATAATTCAACACATCTAAATACTTATGGCACCAATAAGTTTAATTTAAAATTAGCAAGTGATTTGAAGGGTATCATTAAATAGTATGTACTTTAACCAAACGCTGGAAAAAATTCCTCGCGGTTATTCTTCCTTGATATAAAAGGGAATATTTAATATACATGCATTGTTTGTTTCGAAGCCGGTAAAGTTTTAAAAAAAAGCCCCAAGTTGTAACTGAAATATTTGAATGCTGTTAGGCTATATAACTGAAGTAATTTGTTTCTATTGAACCAATTTTTCATATATGAGTTTCCGGAAACTTTAAATATTAAACAGGTACCGCCTCTTCATAATGTCCACCCAGGCCTATGTATGTCACCCGCAAATTACCGATAAAGCTTGCTTCATAAAATTGTACGCCGGCCTTTGCAATATCATTCATAAAACCAGGGTAATCCGATTTTCCCTGCTGGTTGTCTCTTACCGCCTTTATAGTAAGTTCCTTGTTGAAATCGTCAGCGACTCTACGGGCAACGCAGTTTTGTTGATGCAACTCATGAGCACCGCCATCAAAGCGATACAATATAATGCCCGTGGCAACCTGTACTGTATATGACTGCACGCCAATTGTAATTAACTTAAACACCAGGTCAGGATAATTGGTTGCGGTTTTATAAGCTTCCTGTATTTGTTCCTGTAAAAGCATATCATAAATTATTTTATTAAATTAACCTGAAGTAAAAATAAATCTTTAGCTCCATGGTTTGCCATCCGTAGTGGCTGAGCGGAAGGGAGGCTTCTATCCCATCATCTTTACCACCATCTCTTTCATCAAAGATGCATCCGAAGTGCCGGTACTGTTGACCCCAACGCTTTTTAAATTGTATTCATGCAATAAGAGTAATGAACGCTCCACCCCTTCGTAATTATATTTCTTTGCGGCAGATAAAGCATCCTTTGCCGCAAAACTATTATTAAAAAATAAATGCTTGATAGCACCTTCGCTTTTATCGGCCATACCAAAGATGGAATATAGCTTACTAAAATATCCATACAGTGCAGGCAATACTTGCTGTATGGGTGCCGCTTTGGGATTACCTTCAAAATATTGAATAATTCTAACTGCTTTTGCCAAATCTTTTTTGCTGAGTGCATCCTGCAATTCAAACACATTGTACTCTTTGCTTACGCCTACAAATTTTTCTATATCATCTTCATTGATACTTTTGCGCTGGCCAAGGTTAACAGTAAGCTTTTCCAATTCATTTACAATCCGACTTAAATCGTTGCCGAGGTGTTCCGTCAACAGTTGGATTGCTTTGGGCGTCATTGAAAAATCCTGTGATTTTAAATAATCCGTCACCCATTCTACCAGCTTATATTCCCGTACTTTTTCAGAGAGAAAAACTTCTGCTTCCTTTTTTACCAGTTTACCAAGTTTGGTCGTTTTATTGATTGTTTTTTCTTTGTGGCTCACCACAAAAATGGTAGATGATAAAGGATTTTTAATATAATTTTCCAGCTTTTCCAGGTCCTTCATTTGCTGGGCTTCCTTTAGCAACACCACTTGCTTTTCTGCAAACATAGGGTATCGCATACAGGCATTTACCACATCGCTCCAGTTGGCATCCTTTCCATAAAAAACAGACAGGTTGAAGCCTGCCTCACTCTCCGGTAAAATTTTATGCTCGGCATAATTCATTACCAGGTCAATATAATAATCCTCCTCCCCTTCCAGCCAATAGATGGGTTTATAGACTTTCTTTTTCCAATCACCAATAATTTTTTCTGCTGACATAAGGATTCAAAAATACAACAACCTCTCTATATATTGAATTGAATGAGATTTTTGTAGAAAAAGGCCCCAGTAGGAACAGGCCGTGGCCTGTTCCTACAAAAAAAGATACCCATTTCGACGGGTATCTTTTTATAAAAAATAAATAAGGCAAGCGGATAAAAACGGGTCTTTACCTTCTTCCCCCAAATACAAGATTCAACAACGCCAATAAAATAGCCGCACCAATGCCCGCCGTCAAAATATAACTCAGGTAGCCGGTGCCCATCCTGATTCCCAATTTTCCAAAAACCCAATGGCCGATAAAACCACCGATGATACCAATAATGATATTTCCAATCAATCCTACACCGCTCCCTTTAAAAATCACTCCACCTAACCAGCCTGCAATAGCACCCAGTATCAAAATAATGATGATCGATTCGTTGCTCATAAAAAATGTTTTAAGGTTAATTGATAATTGAAAGGTAGGGCTATTTGTTGTTAGTTCTTTATATATAAATAATAATGCCCTTCCCGTTGGGCGGAGAAGGGTTATTCAAAATTATATGAATTCCGGTAGAAACAGGCAGCGACCCGCGCCAACAAAAAAACCCGGCGATTGCCGGGGCCAAAATATTCTATAGTTAAATTAAGAATCCACCAGATAGACAGATGCACTACACCCTAAGTTTTCCATTCGGGAGACAGCGGCTTTAATTCAAACTTCTGAAATCCACCGGAACCAACTTACTTACACCCGGTTCCTGCATCGTTACTCCGTATATCACATCCACCGCACTCATCGTTTGTTTGTTATGAGTAACAATGATGAACTGGCTGTTTTCGCTGAACTGTTTGATCATCTTGGTAAACTTGCCTACGTTAGCATCATCCAGAGGAGCATCTACTTCATCGAGGATACAGAATGGTGCAGGCTTAATTAAATAGATGGCAAATAACAATGCAGTTGCGGTTAATGTTTTTTCACCACCACTTAACTGTCCGATGGAAGATGGACGCTTGCCCTTTGGCTTAGCCACGATATCAATTCCCGTATCTGCCAGGTTAGTTGGATCCACCAATACCATATCAGCTGTATCATCTTCAGTAAACAGTGCCTGGAACACTTTCTGGAAATTCTCCCTCACTTTATTAAAGGTATCAAGGAACTGCTGGTTGGCCGTAGCTTCTACTTCCTGTATGGTTTGCATCAGGCTATCCTTTGCCGTTACCAGGTCGTTTTTTTGCACCATGATAAACTCATAGCGCTTTTTCATTTCGGTATACGCCTCAATGGCCGTCGGGTTTATCTCACCAATATTTTCCAGCCTTTTGCGCATGCGGTCATTCTTTTCCTGCAGGTCTTCCAGCGGCACATCACCTGTACGTGGCTCATCAATAATGGTATCCAGGTCAATCCTGAACTCTACCTGTAATCTTTCCTTCATCCCTGCCAGTTGCAGTTTTAATTCGGTTAACTTATCTTTTATTTCGCTTAACAAATGATCAATGGTTTCTTTGGATTTCTGTTTGTGGCGAAGCTCACTTTCCTTGGCGGCCAAAGCATTTCTTAAGTTATAATATGCCTGGTCGGCTTCATTTAATTTTTTTTCTTCAATGTCTTTATTCTGAAGCATGGTTATTACCAACACTTCCAGTTCGGCCAATGTGGTAGCCGTTTCGGTAATGCTGTTAGCGGCTTCCGTCAGTTGAACCGTGCTGCTTTCTACCTGTACTTTTAAATCATTCAACTGCCTGCTCTTGAATTCATATTCCTGTTTCAGGCTAACTACTTTACTTTGTTGCCTGGTAAACTGCAGGTTGCCATCGTTGTAAGTGGCGGTTGCAAAATTGTATTCCTGCTCTGATGATGCATAATCCTGCTCAACCACCTGTGTTTTAACTGTTAACTCTTCTAACTGGGTATTCAGCTTTTCCAGCTCGTCCCTTGTGTTTGATATCGCATCCTGGTTCGTTTCTAATTGCTCCTGCAGTTCCTCAATACGATGGCTGCTCGTTTCTTCCAGGTGATGCAGGTTCTCTATTTTATTCTGCAGACTGAACACATGATTCGTGAGGTTATTGATATCCTGCTGTGTTTGCTTAATGGCATTTTCCTTCAATTGTTCATTAAAAGCAATCACTTCATTATGACGTTCCTGAATAGTTGCTTTTAATTCGTTCACTACTATTTCCTGGGCGTTAATTTCTTCCACCAGCTTCTCCAGGTTCTTGGCACGGCCAATTTTTTTTCCTTCAAATAATCCTACGCTACCCCCGGTGATGGAGTATAGCCCTTTTACATACTTCCCCGTTTTTTCCAAAACCACCGCACCATTACTATTGGCAAGCGCATCTGCATTCTCCGCTATAAAAACATTGCCCAGTAAGTGTTTGGCAAGATGACTGTATTTTTCATCAATTTCTACCACACTGAGTGCAGGTATGGTTCCTTGGGGCTGATGGCTTTCTTCAAAACCGGTAAACTTATCCTGCAAAAAGAAATTAGCTTTCCCTTTTTTATTATCATCCAGCAAATGAATCGCCTTCAACCCTTCCTCTAAATTATTAACAACGTAATAGTTGAGGTAAGGCTCCAGTACATTTTCTACGGCTGCCCGATATTCGGGTTGTACATAAATAATATCACTCAGCAGAGGCGCCTCATGATTCCAGTTGGGATTCTTGTGTAAAAATTTTACGCTCTCGGGGTAGCCTTCCATTGAGTCCACCAGGCTTTTCAACAATGCGTATTCATTTTTCTTGCTATCCAGTTTCCGGTTTTCTTCAGCCAGTTCTGCCCGAAGTGATTCCAGTTTACGCTGCGTTTGAAATATCTGTTCCTTAGTAAATTCGTGGTGATCCTGTAATTGTTGCAGGTCTACTTTCCTTTGCTCCAGTTCATCCGCTTTCACTTTCCTTTCGGCCTCTAATTGTTGTATCTGGCTTTGGCGCTGCGTTTTCTCATCCTGTATCTGAACAATGGTGCGTTGCAAATTCTGTATGCTGGTATCTGCAACGGCTACTTTCTTTTCCGCCTCAAACTGGTTTCTTTGAATGGCCTGGTTTTCTCTTCTCAAAGCATCAATGGTGCTTCGTTTTTCATCAAATACGCGGCGCTTATCTTCCACCGCCTTTTTCAATTCTTCCAGCCTGCCTTCCAGTTCTTCCAGTTTTATTTCATCCTCATTTATCTGCAAACTGGTAAATTGTATGCTTTCGTCAAGACCTTTCAGTTGTCCCCCCGCTTTTTGTAAGAAGTCGTTCAGGCTGGCTTCTCGTTCCTTTAAGTATTGCAACCGCTGGGCGGCTAAACTTTTATCACTTTCCTTGCTACGAACCGCCCCCAGCATATCGTTGAAAGCATGCTGCAAATCCTGCAGGGCTTTTTCCTTGGTAATAAAACCCAGCTTTTCCTTCTCCAGGGCTGCATCTTCCAGTGCGATTGCTGCTTCCAGTTCAAGTCGTTTATCTACTTCTGCCTGTTGCTGGTGATTTAAGTCGCGGTAGGTGATGTTGAATCCTTCCAACGCCGCTTTCGCCAGTTCAATGCTTACTTCCTTATATTCCTTTTTAATTTCGAAATATTTCTCTGCTTTTTTGGCCTGGCTCTCCAGGCTTTTCAGTTGATTATTAATTTCAAACAACAGATCCTCAATACGTGCCAAATCCTGCTCTGTAAGATCCAGTTTTAATTTAGCCTCCTTTTTACGGGTTTTATATATAGTTATCCCCGCTGCCTGTTCCAGCATTTTACGGCGACTATTCTCTTTATCCTTGATAATATCATCCACCATACCCAGTTCAATGATTGCATAACTGTCGGTACTTACACCTGTATCCATAAACAAATTATGAATATCCTTCAGGCGACAGGCCACATCATTGAGGCGGTATTCACTTTCCCCGTTCTTGTAATATTTACGGGTAACGGTCACCATATTAAACTCGGTGGGCAACAGGTTTTTTGTATTTTCAAAGGTGAGGCTTACTTCTGCCAAACCGCTGGCAGAGCGGCTTTTACTACCATTAAAAACCAGGCTCTCCAGGTTTTCGCTCCTTAGGTTGCTTATTTTATGCTCCCCAATTACCCAGCGGATACTATCAATAATATTACTTTTACCACAGCCATTGGGCCCGATAACGCCGGTAATACCTTCATCAAAATGGAGTACGGTTTTATCGGCAAAACTTTTAAATCCTTTAATTTCTAAGCTCTTTAAACGCACTGTATTCTATAGTTTAGTAGGACGGCAAATATAGAGTAATGGATTATAAAGTGAACCTGAATGTTTACACAGTTATTGATGGTTATTCACAGTTTTTACACAGGGGTATTGGAATTAAGTGCTATATGAGTGTGCTTTTCAGCCGGATTATTTTTTTGTACGGACCAAGCAGCAGCTTTGTGGGGCATTGGTGCGACTTGTGCGCTGTGGTAGATCGTCCTCTTGTACAATTCGATAAGTTATTTCAACCTATTTCTTTTTGGGTTAATCCTGGTATCGTACATGTTGATAATAATAATTTTATTGCCTTCAATTCTATAGTAAAGCTTGTTATGTTTACCGGCGTGGATGCTTCGTATATTTCGAATATAGACCGATGGTTTCCAAAAAATGGTTGTTGTTGAGGTGTATTGAATTTCTTGTCAAGTTGCTTTGCAAATCTTTGAGCAACTAATAGGCCAAATTCATTTTCAATATAACCAAGCAGATTTTGAAGCTTGTTGCGAAAACGCTTCTTGAAAATTAATTTGTAAACCATCTGCTTAGTGACGATTTAAGTTCATCGTAAGAAATGGTATCCTTTTCAGGTGGTTCATTGACTAAAGAGATAAGTTCTTCATAATTTTCTTTTGAAAGGCCTTCAGCTTCATAAGGATTAGTTGTATGTATCCAGCTGTCTGCTTCAACCAAAAGATCTTCTAATAATATTTCATTATTTGTTTCTTCAATCAATGAATGCAGCTTTTCTTTCATTTCTTTTATTGCCATAAATAGGTTTTATCAAATTTAAGAAATATAATCTAAAACCCTTTCTCACTTTCTAAACTACAAAAAACGTTTTGATTCCGTATGCCACGTTGTTGCTGCGTTTGCGTGAGTAATACAGGGGAATCCCAGCAGCCATTGATGATTACCAGGGCTGCATCTTAATCAGGATAATAATTAAAATGATACACTACTTGTTCTACGCTAAACTATAGTGGAAAAATGCTTATAAACCAATCTCCTTAATTTACCAATTACTGAAACCCTCCAATTAATTATATTTACTTTTCAAAATAAACTACATGGATCATATTTTTGAACAAATAGCTGACGTATTAAATAATGTAAAAGGAGATACCAATTTTGTATCAACCGGCGTTGTTTCATTTATCATTCCCGGGCTGATAATTAATGGTGTGGGCGAAGTAGGGTTTCCTTTGCAAAAAGAAATTGCGAAAAAAATAATACAAGAAGCGCACGATGCACCCTTTGGTAAAGGAGCTGAAACTTTGGTGGATAAAACAATCCGTAATACCTGGGAGATAAATGCGGACAAGGTAAAATTTAGCAATGAAAAATGGAATGCAAAAATTAAAAAAATCGTCAACAATGTAAAGGAAGAACTATCACTTGAAGACGAAGCTATAACAGCCGTTTTTTATAAACTGCTGCTGTATGAAGAAGGCAGTTTTTTTAAGCCGCATAAAGATTCTGAAAAAGATAAAGGCATGTTTGCAACATTGGTGATCACGCTGCCAGGCGAATACGAAGGCGGCGAGTTTGTAATTGAATTTGATAATCAAAAAAAAGTCATTGAAAAAGATTTCAATAAGTTTGACATTCAATACACTGCATTCTATGCAGATTGCAACCATGAATTATTACCTGTAAAAAGCGGCTACAGGCTTTCATTGGTCTATAATTTAATAAGGGGTGCTAAAGATGTTGACTTAGGCCCTGCTGCAACCGGTAATCATATCAATTTACTGGTGCCATTATTAAAAAATGTGCTGCAAACGGCAGGTTCAAAACCACTGGCATATATACTGGAACACCAGTACACACCAGAAAACTTTTCGATGCAGTTATTAAAACGGAACGATAATTTAAAAGTTCAGGTAATTGTACAAGCGGCAAGGCAGGCAGGGATGTATGTTAATGTAGGTTTGTTGACCCACTATTTAATGGGCGATATTGAAGATGACGGCAGGTATGGGTACAAAAGCCGGGACCTAGACCCAGAAGATTGTGAAATAACTGAGGTGCATGAAGAAAGTACGGAACTTGATAACTGGATTTTACAAGCGGTGCCAGAAATAGGAATGGTTTCGAAAGGCACATTTGATATTATCAACGAAAAAAATTACGATGATGAGGAGCCCATACAAAAGGAAGCGGAAGGGTACATGGGCAATTACGGGATGACTGCTGAATATTGGTATCATTACGGGGCTGTTATTTTTGGTTCCAACGAGGCTGTTTTACAAACTTTACAGCATTCGAAAAACAGGGTAAAACTCGAATGGATAGCATACTTTTTAAATGACATAACTCAAAATATTAACCAGGCGAAAGCGCTGTTATTTTCTTTGGATGCAACAAAAACGAATTCAAAAAGTAACTACTCCATCATTACACCATTGGTATTAAAATTAAGCGATAGCGAAATTGACCAGATTATTCCTGTGCTAACCCGATACACCCATTTATTTGAAAATGAAGATTTTCTCAAAATAATTAATTACCTGGACGGTAATAAAATTGATACGCTTATAAAAGACGGTTTGCAATTAAATAGATTGAGCATTTTATTAAAATGGCTGCAAATAATCAATATGATTGAAGCAGATAATTTGCCCGTTAAAGTAAAATTAAGTCCATTGTATTCACAGGTTTTTGCTGCACTGGCATTGCTTTTTAAAAAGAAGGCGTATTCCACTGATGATGATATAGAAACAAAAATCGCCATCATGTGTAGTATAATTCTGTTTGATACGAAAGTTGATATCGGGCGTTTTATACAGCAGCTTTTTACGCTCCAATTGACCAGGGATTTTCTATATAAAATACTACATCCTGCTTTGTTACAAACAAAAAATAGTTCCAATAGTAATTGGCAACAATTATTAATGATAGCAAAAAATAAACTGGAAACAGATACTCAGCAAGAACCAAAGCCTGCAACAAATTGGGCAAGGCATTTTCCGGATGTTGCAGCCAATTCAGATAAATTAATATTATTAAAAGATTTTTTATTGAATGCCGGGCAACAGATAATGATATATGCAAAAGCTGAGAGGGAACGAACAGAACTTATTCACCTAATTAATTTATACAAATTAGATGTTGATCACGTTGTTATAAGAAAAGGCAGCCCACATCAATTGGCGCTAACAAAAAATGAAAATAGTTATTTGCTCCGGTTAAAAATTTACAAGGAAGATGTTGATTTACTGGAGGGGTTGAAAGGGTTAAAATAACAATAAAAAAAGATGAAGCAACCATTAAATCAATTTTGATGAAATAAAATACAACTGTTATAGTGGCTACTATAGTTTAATTTAAAAAGGCTTTTATGGTCACAAAACCAAATCGAATAACTACCCATTTTGAAATAAAATCTCAGCAGCCATTCTATTTGAAACCCTCATTCCTTTATAAATGTTACGGGCTGAATACGGTAAGCATTTAAAGCCTTACCGTTTTGAAAAGCAGGTATCCATTTTGGTGACACCCTGATGAGCCGTTGTGCCTCTTCATCCAGCACATATTCTACTGATTTTTTTAAATAAATATAAACCAGGTTGCCTTCCGCATCTATTTTAAATAAAACCTGTACCTGGCCTCCCATTATAGACTGCTGTCCTACATCTGCATTGAGATTTTTTTGGATATAAGTTAACCAGGCTTTTGTACCACCTTTTAAATTGGCTTCCCTTTCATCTTTATACTGAAGTGTATCTTTAGATTTTTTCACAGTATCCGGTAACTCAGTCTTAACCAGTAGTCCTTCTTTGTACGTTTCAGTCAATATATGTTTGGAGGTATCATTATAGTAATACCATTCTTCCGCTTTCTGGTTGCCGTTATATTGCCCTTTAATATGTAAAAGTCCGTTTGGATGGTACGCCAGGTAAGCACCATATTGATCGGCCAGGTTAGAATCCCTATAAGTTCGTAATAACTGTAATGGCGCTCCCGTTTTATAATCCAATCGTTCAAATATATTACCCGGGTATTTTTTACCAGAACAAAAGAATGAGCTTCTTTGATATTTTGAGTAACCCCATCTTTACCAACCAGTACTATGTTGATGATTTCTTGTGCGGTTACAGCAAAGTCTATAAAAAGTACCGTAAATAATATAGAAAGAATTTTTTTGGTTTCCAAAAATCGGGAATAAATTAATTAGTAATAATACAATAAAAATATTTTATTTATTCATTTTTTGAGATGATTTTAATTGAAATTATCCACTAACCTTTAATCAGGGGAAATTGGAATGTCCCGTTAAATTATCAGGGCTTTATTAAAATCACTTGGGGAAACTCCGGAAAGAAGCATATTGATTGTACGGTTATAAAATACGCAAAACGAGGAGTGAATACTATAGGAATATGACACTTTTTTTTCCCTCCGGTTGTAACACAACTGTCCGCCAGGGCAGATCGTTATGTTAATAGGCGAACAAAAAGCAAATGGCATAAAAAAAGTCTTCACAAATAAATGTGAAGGCTAATTTAAATAAATATGGCAGCTACCTACTCTCTCCGCCGCAGCGGACCATAAGGGGCTTATCCGCCGCGGCGGACGTGTCCGCCGCGGCGGATCGGTATGAGAAGAAGTGAAAAAAAAATCCCGGTCATAAAAAAAGCCTCCACAAATAAATGTGAAGGTTAATTTCAAATAAATATGGCAGCTACCTACTCTCCCGATTGGAATATCCGCGGCGGATCGTTATGGGAAGAGGCGAACGTCAATATAATCATTGAGTGATGGGCAAAAAAAAACCGATCAAATAAATGATCGGGTTCAATAAATATGGCAGCTACCTACTCTCCCGGTTGGAATATCCGCCGGTTGGCGGACCATAAGGGGCTTATCCGC
>JBBQTL010000180.1:0-12657 GCA_038213285.1 Chitinophagales bacterium | reverse complement strand
AATAAGGATGTTCATAGATGGGCCGGAAGTATCTTTAAATGGATCACCTACCGTATCGCCGGTAACTGAAGCCTTGTGTGGTTCTGACTTTTTGTAAAACATTTCGCCATTTATTTCCACTCCTTTTTCAAAAGATTTTTTTGCATTATCCCACGCACCACCCGCGTTGTTCTGGAACATTCCCATTAATACACCACTAACCGTAGCGCCTGCAAGGAAACCACCCAATACTTCCGGGCCAAAAACAAAGCCTATAAAAAGAGGAGATAATAATGCAATTGCCCCGGGCAACATCATCTTTTTCAATGATGCTTCGGTAGAAATAGCCACACATTTATCGTACTCAGGTTTACCGGTACCTTCCATTATACCCGGTATGGAATGGAACTGCCTGCGCACTTCTTCCACCATCGCCATTGCGGCTTCACCTACTGCTCTTATTGCCAGTGAAGAAAAGATAAATGGAATCATACCGCCTACAAACAAACCGGCCAATACATCAGCACGGTAAATATCAATGCCATCAATACCGGCAATACCAACAAAGGCCGCAAACAATGCAAGTGCAGTTAAAGCTGCAGAGGCAATGGCAAATCCTTTACCACTTGCCGCAGTTGTATTACCCACTGCATCCAATATATCTGTCTTTTCTCTTACTTCCTTGGGTAATTCACTCATTTCCGCAATACCACCGGCATTATCTGCAATTGGGCCAAAAGCATCAATCGCTAACTGCATAGCAGTAGTTGCCATCATACCCGCAGCTGCAATGGCCACACCATATAATCCTGCACAGGCATAAGAGCCATAAATTCCTGAAGCTAAAACCAGTATCGGCAATAACGTACTTTCCATCCCTACCGCTAATCCTCCAATTATATTGGTTGCATGGCCCGTAGCCGATTGCCGGATGATACTCATTACCGGTCGTTTACCCATAGCCGTATAATATTCTGTAATGATACTCATCAAAGTACCTACTGCAAGGCCTACCATGATGGCGCCGAATATGCCCATTTTAGTAAATTCATGTCCACGCAAAGTCATTGTTTCCGGCATTAACCAGCTAACTAAAAAATAGGATGCTATAGCGGTTAATACAATGGAACCCCAATTACCCATGTTCAAAGCTTTTTGCACCGCATTGGTGCTGAGACCTGCATTTTCTGAAATGCGGACGAAGAAGGTTCCGATGATTGAAAACAAAATGCCCATTGAAGCAATCAGCATTGGCAAAAGAATAGGAGACATTCCTCCAAAATTATCCGTTAATGCATTGGTTTCTCTTCCCAATACCATGGTAGCTAAAACGGTTGCAACATACGAACCAAATAAATCGGCTCCCATACCAGCAACATCACCTACATTGTCACCCACATTATCTGCAATCGTTGCAGGGTTGCGGGGATCATCTTCCGGAATACCAGCTTCTACTTTACCCACCAGGTCGGCACCAACGTCCGCAGCCTTGGTATAAATACCTCCTCCCACACGTGCAAACAATGCAATTGATTCGGCACCCAGTGAAAAACCAGTCAATATTTCAATAGTGCGCTCCATTTCAACACTGGATACTGCAGCATCCGGGGCAAAAATCATTTTTAATACAATAAAAAGTCCGCCCAGTCCAAGCACTGCTAACCCGGCTACGCCCATACCCATTACAGATCCACCGGTAAATGAAACTAATAATGCCTTGCTCAAACTTGTACGGGCAGCTTGTGCTGTTCGAACATTTGCCTTGGTGGCAACCTTCATTCCAATAAATCCCGCAAGAGCACTAAAAAATGCTCCTAAAATAAAGGCCAACGCAATACTCCAGTGGCTGTTTTCATTGCTGAAACCCATTACACCTAACAATAAGGCACCAATCAATACAAAATAAGCCAGTATCTTATATTCTGCTTTCAAAAACGCCATCGCACCTTCTGCGATATAAGTGCTGATTTCCTTCATCCGATCATTGCCGGCATCCTGTTTGGAAACCCAGGCAAACTTTACAAAAGTGTATAACAGGCCTACAATGCCCATTGCCGGAATAACATAGATCAAATTGTCCATAAGTAGTTGTTCTAAATTTTTGGATGCCAAAAATAGTGTAATTGGTTTAAATACAGCCAGATTGGTATATATTCTTGATAACTAAAAAAAATTATAGTTATCTGGGCTGAAGAATAATCGAAATTTATCAGCTTGTAATGGTATTAGTGGTTTTGTGGAAAGGCATAAGACAATAAAAAGTGTAGGTAATATGAGCAGAGATTTGGCGAGCATTAACGAATAACCACGCAGTATTCTTTAAAAAGTTGATTATCCGTTTGGGTGACACATCAGCAAAGCAATCTTTTTTGGATAACCTGGTTCCTGGTCGGGGGCATTGAGGAGTCGAATTTTGAAGTTACAATCATCAGGATTTTTCTCCTTCTGATTAATAGCTCTGGCACTTCCTTTAGGCCAGGAAGATATAGCGAAGTTTTATTTTAGGAATAGCGCTGCAAGGTCATTTCAATCAGCATCACATTTCAACTGCACCCTACCAGATGATCATAGTAGGAATATGATGCTGCACAAGCTTATTATTGATGAATTAAGAGGTAAATCTAATTCGGTAACAACTGATGTACAACCCGGGTTTACAAAAACTATCTATTGATTTTGCAACGAGTCATCCATTAAAAATACTGGTGGCGGAAGATAACCTCGTGAACCAAAAACTCACTCTTAAAATACTAAGCAAACTGGGCTTTGAAGCTTCGCTGGCAGAAAACGGGCGGCAAACAATTGAAATGGCAAGCCTGCAACTGTATGATGTGATATTGATGGATGTGCAAATGCCTGAAATGGATGGTTTGGAAGCTACCATGATCATAAGGCGGGATTTGAAAATACAACCCATTATTGTAGCCATGACTGCAAACGCAATGAATGAGGATAAAGATGAATGTTTGAAGGCAGGTATGGATGATTTCTTAAGTAAACCGGTAAAGTTGGAAGACCTGTTGAATATGTTGGCTAAATGGTCGAAAACTGAAAACGAAAAAACAGCGCTGCAAAATATAGATCTTCGTGCCTGATCATCATCGCCTGGTTACCTGGTATGATTTGAAATGACTTTTTTACAAAATGCATAGCCTCGCTTATAGCAAAAATCGCGGGAATAGTCATCAATGTTGTTGGTGATAACCAAGCTTCACAGCCAACTGCACGAACACCAACAACGGCGAGACGACAGAGAAATCCACCAACTGCGCAAAAAATAAGGGATCATAAGTTTCCTTACGATCCCTTAAAATATAATTTGTCAATTCATTTAAATATCTGTCGCTTCACCATAGGCAACTGCGGTTGCTTCTTTCAGCCCTTCACTCATGGTAGGGTGAGGGTGAACGGTGTTTAATATTTCGTGGCCGGTTGTTTCTAATTTGCGTGCCGCTACCGCTTCCGCAATATTTTCAGTTACGTTCATACCAATCATGTGGCACCCGAGGAATTCTCCATATTTGGCATCGTAAATTACTTTTACAAATCCTTCCGTTGCACCTGCAGCACTTGCCTTACCGCTTGCCATATAAGGAAACTTACCAACTTTAATCTCGTAACCGGCATCCTTTGCCGCTTTTTCAGTATAACCCACTGAGGCGATTTCGGGTGAGCAATAAGTACAACCCGGTATATTATTATAATCAATTGGTTCAGGATGATGACCGCTTAAATGTTCCGCCGCATTAATTCCTTCCTTGCTGGCAACGTGTGCAAGCGCCTGGCCCGGGGTGCAATCACCAATGGCATAAATACCAGGCACATTTGTTTGCCCGTTGGCATCTACTATTATTTTTCCTTTTTCCATCTTAATCCCCACTGCTTCTAAACCGATATTTTCGATATTGGCAACCACACCTACTGCACTTAACAAGATATCAGCTTCTAAAATAACTTCGCCATTTGGAGTTTTTACTTTTGCTTTTACACCATCGCCACTGGTATCTACACTCAATACCTCACTGTTGGTCATAATAGTAATACCCTGTCTTTTAAATTGCTTTTCCAGTTCTTTACTGATGTCTTCATCTTCAACAGGAACTACCCTTGGCATAAATTCAACGATGGTAACTTTTGTTCCCAGTGTATTATAGAAATAAGCAAATTCCGACCCGATGGCACCACTTCCGCAAACAATCATACTTTTAGGCTGGGTTGGTAATACCATTGCCTTTCGGTAACCGATAATTTTTGCATCATCGATGGGCATGCTGGGTAATTCCCTGGCCCTTCCACCGGTAGCAATAATAATATTTTTTGCTTCCTGTATTTGTTTGGTTCCATCGGCAGCGGTTATTTCCAGTTTGCCGGGGGCAACCAGTGTACCAAAGCCCATGATCACATCAATCTTATTTTTTTTCATCAGGAACTGAACACCCTTACTCATTTTATCGGCTACGCCGCGGCTGCGCTTGATAACGCCTTCAAAATTGGGTGAAGGATCTGTAACATTGATTCCATAGTCTGCTGCATGTTTTGCGTATTCAAATACCTGGGCACTTTTTAGTAAGGCCTTGGTAGGAATACAACCCCAGTTGAGGCATACGCCTCCAAGGCTTTCCTTTTCTACTATTGCTACTTTTTTACCTAACTGACTTGCCCTTATTGCAGCCGGATACCCGCCCGGGCCACTGCCTAACACAATTACATCGTATGCCATGGTTTAAATAATTTGTTGATTAGATGATTTGTTAATTGGTTAATCGCAGCTTTTCATGCATTCGATTAACTTATAATGCGTGGCAAAATTAGTTCGAAAGAGGCGATTAGCCAAAAGCTAATTTAAACGCTTTTTTAACCTGTTTGCAAAAAGGATAAATACGATTTAACGAAGCTTTCATTATGAAAAAAAAACACTTTAACGTTGTTGCATTTAATGGCGGCTTTTTTTAAAAAAGCACAAACTATGGCTACATTATGCATAAATTTTAGTTTCACTAAAATTAAAAAACGAAGCGCATTTATACAAACCACTCCTGTAAGACTGGTTACTTTACTGGCTGTTTTTTCTCTTCTATCTCCCTTTTTTCCGCCATCGACCGCAGCGATTTAATGCTTACATTTAATTCGAACCCAATTAATAAAACAAGGCTGTTAATATATATCAGAGCCATGAATACGATGATGGTTCCGATAGAACCGTACAGGGCATTGTATTTACCAAAATTGTTTACAAAAAACGAAAAGCCATAAGTAGCCATAATGCTCAGAAAAGCTCCCAGGATAGTGCCCGGTGAAATTAGTTTCCACCGCTTTTCTACCGCAGGTGCATATTTATAAATGAAAGCGATCGAATAATAAACAAGCGCCACAATAAATATCCAGCGAACATAGAAAATAA
The DNA here is from genome assembly GCA_038213285.1 of Chitinophagales bacterium. Lineage (GTDB taxonomy): Bacteria > Bacteroidota > Bacteroidia > Chitinophagales > Chitinophagaceae > Ferruginibacter. The sequence continues at coordinate 7,277 of JBBQTL010000180.1, read as the reverse complement.
CATCCCGTAGCAATGCACTTTTTATACCGATGAATTTGAGCACCGCGCCCTGGGTAATCAGTATAATGAGGCAACCCAACACCAGCAGGAAAATAAGCGCTGTCAATTTAATCGCCATCCAGCGGTTGTGCAGGTCTTTTCTTTTGGCAAATCCTATATAATTTTTATTGAACGACCGCATCAGTCCCATCATTGCATTGGATGCAAAAAACAAAGCCAGTAGTAAACCGAAAGAAAGCAAACCGATCTTAGAATCATCCAGGAAGGAATCAACAAATTTAATGAGGTATTCATTGTGTACTTTGGCAGGAATTACATCTAGTATTAAGCTATGTAATTCCCTTTTCATACTTCTTTTAGATACGAAAGGCAAATGAGGTATCAGGGTAAATAGAAATAAAAAAGAAGGAGGAATGGCCATTATAAAGTTATAGGCAATGGCCGAGGCCCTTTCTGTAAGTCCAACCGTTTTTACCTGCCTGAAAAAAAATTTTATTACATCAAACAATGGAACGCCCTCAAAGCCTGGTAAATACCAATGCTTGCTTTTACGTAAAATAAATGCAATGGGTGTTTGGGTTATTATGATACGTTCCAGTTTTGTCATGAAAAACCTATTCAGTTGAGCCTTTATTCCTTATTAATTTAAAAAGCCGGTTTTATTAAAAAGTACATTTTTATTTCTGTTTAAGAAAAGATTAAGATAGCCCTGTTAAAAAAAGTAAGAAATACGTATTTACTTTCATCAACCTTTTGTATTTTATCAACCTAATATACCTTATCAACTTTATTTACCTATCTACTCATATACTATTTCACTTTCTTTATCATCATTATACTATCTAATGCAAGCTGGTATTGTTTTGCAAAACGCAGGTGCTCAGCATAGGAAGTAGCAAAATTAGAATACCCCCTAAGGTCGGGCTTTGCAACAAAATAAAGGTAAGAGGTGCTCGGTGAATTTAAAACAGCATCAATGGTTTTAGGGGATGGCGTACAGATTGGGCCGGGTGGCAGACCGGCGTGTTGATAAGTATTGTATGGTGAAGCATATTGCAGGTGCTTGAAATAAATTCTTTTTAAACCAAAATTCTTCATCGCAAATTTTACAGTTGGGTCGGCGCCGAGTTTCATACCGGTTTCCAGGCGGTTCAGGTATACACTGGCAATATTTCCCTTATCCGCTTCAGCATTGGTTTCTTCTTCTATTATACTGGCGAGCGTGTAGGCCTGTATGGGGGTTAGGTTTAGGCCGGATGCCTTGTTTTTTCGTTCCTCATTCCAGAAAATTTCCTGCTCTTCATATAATTTTTTAAAAATGCCTTTAGCCGAAGTATTCCATAAAATGCTGTAGGTATTGGGAATAATGGCAGTCATCACGGTATTGGTGTCCAGGCTGAATTTCAATAATGAATCTTCATTATTAAGCAGGTTCATAAAAGCTGTAGAATCGCATTCGAAATTTGTCCCGATCTTCCTGGCAAGGTCTTCCTTGGTACGAAGTTTATTGATTACCAGGTTAACGGCCGTTTGCCTGCCGGCACGTAGTTTTTTAAGGATTGAAAAAATACTTTCACCCTTTTCAATGACGTATTTCCCTGCTTTTATTTTTTTATCATAATCCAGCTGTAACGCTAACCATTTAAAAGTACGGGGGTTTTTAAGGATACCCTGGGTTGTAAGCCCCTCTATCACGTCATCAAAATGGCTGCCTGTTTTAATATAAAAACTCTTTTTATTTTCGCTGAAACCGGTATTACTGCCAAGTATCCTCCAGGCTGCAAAAGCACCTGCCAATAACAAAAGCGACAATATTACCGTAACAATTTTTTTTCCTGTAGCCATATCTTTATTATTCCGTTCAAAAATGAATAAAAGTAAAATAAAAAACCCCGTCAAATGTAGACGAGGTTGACAAATTTATTATAAATTATCTATTACTTTTTAATAGATCCAGGTAAAGGAACCGTATTCTGTTGTTGTGGTACACTGGCCGGGGCTCTATTAATCAGGTCATCATTTTTTGATGCGCCGCCGCCGGTTTTTGGAATAAATGCAGGGGAAATTATGCAAAGGATACCAACGATGGCTGCAAAGATCCAGGTGCCTTTTTCCAATACATCAGTAGTTTGTTTTACACCCATTAATTGGTTGCTGAAACCACCTAAACTACCTGATAATCCACCACCTTTAGGGTTTTGTACCAATACTATTAAACCCAGTATAATGGAGGCAATAATAACTAAGATTCCGAATAAAATTAACATGTCAATGTTCTTTTAGTTGATCAATTTTGGCTGCAAAGTAAGCACTTTTGGAGGGATTGAGCAAACTTAATTTTTTATATACTTCTATAGCTTTTTCCGCTTTGCCCTGCTGCAGCAATACGTCTGCCATTGCTTCGGTAACCACCCCTGCTTCTTTATTCGATTGTTCCGCTAATTTCTGAATAGAAACATCTGCCTGGCCACCTGGTGGAACTAATTGGTCACCATGAATTTTTTTCATGGTTTTCAGCCATTCTGTAAAGCTTTTCAATTGTTTGCCAAATTTATCCGACGAAATTATTTCACCACTTAATTTTATACCAAGGCTGGCAAAATAATCTGAAGTATGTAAAGGCTCAAATGTTATCTGGTCCTCTGTAGTATTTGCTGTGTCAATATTTAATTTAAAACGAAGCGGTTCGGCCTCATTTTCAATTATGGTTTCTTCGCCGGTTTCCTCAGTATCAGGTTCATTTATAAGTGGGCTATCCTCGTTGTTAAAATGAACAGTGTGCATGCTATCTATATTTACATCGGTATTTTGCGCCACATCCGGTTCAACGCTTTCTGTAGAATTGCCGGTGATTCCATGATCTGTATTTAATTCATTTTGGTGCTCAGGAATTGGTGCATCTGCAGGTTCGTTTATAACAGGAATATTCTCCTCATCAAACATAATTTGATCCGCCAAATTAAACTGTTCCTCAAAATTTTGCTCAATGGAAACCACAGCAGCATCCGTTTCGGGATTCGCATCGCCTGCTCCTTCCGTATTGGCTGGAAGAGAATTGTATTCATGGTCGTATTGACTTGTTGCTATTTCTGAAATACCCACTACAGGAATTTCATTTGATACTTCGTCGGTTTCTGGCATCAAATCCATACCGGGTAAAACCTCCTGGACTGCTGCAATAACTCCTGTAGCCTCACTATCGTTTATAATATCAGCATTAATGGAACCAGGTATTTCGGTATTTATATCATTTTCTATCTTATGAGCAAGAACTTGTTGGTCATTTCGAAAATCTGCGGCAGGTGCTGTGTCAGTCATTTCATTGACAACAGTCGCATGTTCTTCCAGTTGCAATTGCAACCAATATGGATTATTGAACAAAAGTGATGTTCTTGCTGCGTGTTGCTCATATAAGTTGGTATCCTTTTCTGTCTTTAGCAGCAGGAAGAAATGAGCCGGCGTAAAGTAAGGATGATCCTTTGTTATTTGAGTAAGATACTCCAGGGTATCAGCATCTGACAGCTTTTGCTTGAAAATAGACTCAAAAAGTACATTGCTGTTACCCATACACAAAGGATGATTTATAAATGCTGTAATACTACTTATTAAAGTTCAAATAATTTACCAGTTAGAAAATATTTTATTGAAAATTCCATCTACTATGTTTTTTATTATATCAGGAAACAAGGCAGCCTGCGCCTGTTCAAGCGTTTGTGTGGCAGGGAAGTCAAAGTTATTGGAAAGGTCTGTTTCAAAACTTTTCTTTTCATCCAACGTATTTTTGAAAATCAGGTGAAACGATACGGATAAACGGTTGGTACTTGCATTATTACCTGAAATACCGCTGGTGCTAACATTGTAATCTGTTATATACCCGCTGATATCGTAATGTGCATCATCATCATTGGTTTGCCGAAGCCGGGTATTGCCGATCACTTTTTGTTTCATTTTTTCCGTTAATTCCTGGCTCAGTTGAGGATTTACGTACCGGGCCTTATTGGTAAAATAATTAACCCGAAAGGTTTTCACCTCTGTGGGGATGGGAGAGGTATCCTTGAAAGAATATTTACAGGTAGCAAAGGAAAATATTGCAATCAGCAATAAACCAATTGGCAGTAAGAAAAGGTTTCCTGTTGCATAACCCCGGTAGTTAATTACTGATTGCTTTTTGCCCATTGCCCTTTGCCCATTAACCATTGCGTTAGTCTTCAATATCATATTCTTTTAGTTTTCTGTACAATGTTCTTTCACTTATGCCCAGGTCGGACGATGCATCTTTTCTTTTGCCCTTGTGTTTTTTCAATGCCTTAATGATCAGTTCCTTTTCCTTATCCATAATGCTCAGCGATTCTTCGATGGCTTCATGATGATGGATATCTTCTCCTTTTTGATTAATAAAAACCGGATGACCCGGCTGCCCGAAATTATTGGTAGAAACAGACTGTTTATGATCCGGTATTATTCCATCCACATTGTTGTTGTACATAGGGATATTTTGGGCGATACCTGGGTTTTGCAATATTTCGAAGAACATTTTTTTAAGCTCATTCACATCTTTCTTCATATCAAAAAACAACTTATACAGTATCTCTCTTTCGTTGGCAAATTCCTGCTGGCTAAGTGCCCCTTTTCCACCCACTAACACAGGCAGGCGGTTAAAGTTGCTTTCAGGCAAAAAGCTTTTCAGCTCCCTGGCAAAAATGTTTTTTTCTTTTGATAACACCGAAATTTGTTCTGCAATATTCTTCAATTCCCGCACATTACCCGGCCAGGGGTAACTCATTAACATAGCTTTAGCGTCTTCTTCCAATTGTATGGGTGAACCTTTATAGCGGTCAGAAAAATCAGACGCAAATTTCCTGAACAGCAATGGTATATCTTCTTTACGGTCTCTAAGTGATGGAACCCTGATGGGCACTGTATTTAAGCGATAATAAAGATCTTCCCGGAACCTCCCGGACTGAGTGCTTTCCAACAACTCTTTATTGGTGGCTGCAATTACTCTTACATCTGTTTTTTGTACTTTACTGCTACCCACCCGTATATATTCCCCGGCTTCCAACACCCTTAGTAGCCGGGCCTGTGTACCTAAAGGAAGTTCGCCAATTTCATCTAAGAAAATGGTGCCACCGTTTACGGATTCAAAATATCCCTTCCTGCTATCCATCGCCCCGGTAAAAGAACCTTTTTCATGGCCAAATAATTCAGAGTCGATGGTGCCTTCGGGAATGGCGCCGCAGTTAACAGCGATAAAAGGATTGTGTTTTCTTGCGCTGAGTGCATGTATAATCTGTGAAAATACTTCTTTACCAACGCCGCTCTCTCCGTTAATGAGAACGCTTAAATCAGTATTGGCTACCTGTACCGCTACATTCAATGCATGGTTAAGCGCAGGCGAGTTGCCGATGATACCGAAACGGTTTTTTATTGATTGTAAATCCATAATGTTGCTTCATTCAATCCTGTAAAGTGGAACAGGAAGTTCTTAATTTTTAAAGTTCACCAATTAAAGAGAACGCAAACTGTATTGAAAAAAAATTGTTTCAATAATATTGTAAAACGGTAAAGTAAATTATTGCCGACTGATTTTATTTTATCAAATTTACCCGGGCAGCGGCGTGCCTATTAATGTTCCCGCTGTGCAGCTTTCTATTTTTACATTTACATAATCACCCTTTTTCAAATTGCCTTTAGGAAACACTACTACTTTGTTCTGATCGTTTCTGCCCTGCAGGTCTTCGGCTGTTTTTTTAGAAAAACCTTCTACCAGCACCCTGCATATTTTACCTACATCCCTTTGCATACTTTGCAAAGAATGTATGCGATGCAGGTCAACCATTTCCTGTAACCTTCTTTTTTTTACATCTTCGGGAATATCATCCTTAAACCTTCGTGCAGCAAGGGTTCCCGGTCGTTCACTATAAAAATACATATAGGCCAGGTCGTATTTGCAATATTCCATCAGGCTAAGCGACTGCAAATGATCTTCTTCCGTTTCAGTACAAAAACCGGTTATCATGTCGGTAGACAAGCCACAATCCGGAATAATTTCACGGATGCGGTTTACTTTAGCGATATACCATTCCCTTGAATAAGTTCGGTTCATCAGTTGCAACACACGGCTGCTACCACTTTGTACCGGCAAATGTATATAGTTGCAAATATTGGCGTGCCTGGCAATGGTAAACAACACTTCATCTGTAATGTCTTTTGGATGCGATGTACTGAACCTAACCCGCAATAAAGGAGAAATTAATGCTACCATTTCAAGAAGCCCCGCAAAAGTGACCGGCACTCTCGTCTCCCCTCCTTCGGAGAGGCCGGGGGAGGCCTGCCAGTAATAGCTATCCACATTCTGTCCCAACAAAGTCACTTCGCGGTATCCACTATTGAAGAGTTCTTCGCATTCATGTATGATACTGTTGGCATCCCTGCTTCTTTCCCGGCCCCTGGTAAACGGTACCACGCAAAATGAACACATGTTATTGCAGCCCCGCATAATGCTGACAAATGCATTTACCCCGTTGCTGTTTAGGCGGATGGGCGCAATATCTGCGTATGTTTCGTCCCTGCTTAATAAAACATTCACTGCTTTCTGGCCGGTTTCCGCTTCTTCAATCAGGCCGGGCAAGGTTCGGTAAGCATCGGGCCCAACTACCAGGTCAACTAATTTTTCTTCCTGTATAAATTTTTCTTTTAAGCGCTCCGCCATGCATCCCAATACGCCTACCAGTATCCCGGGATTGACCTTCTTCAATTTACGGAATTCAGTCAATCTTTTTCGAACAGTTGCTTCCGCTTTTTCACGGATAGAACAGGTATTTATAAAAATCAGGTCGGCTTCTTCGCAGTTTTTGGTGGCACCGTAGCCATTGCTTTGCAAAATGGAAGCTACCACTTCACTATCCGCAAAATTCATTGCGCATCCATAGCTTTCAATGAAAAAACGCTTTTTATACGCATTATTATCCATCATAAACGGGGCAAATGCTTCGCCCTGCCTTACTTCATCATGTTGTTTTATATCATTGGCCAATAATGTATCCATCATAAAATTTAGTCCGCAAAAATAGGTATTTATGTTGTTATTGTGTCAGATTGGCAGCGAAAGTAATGATTAGGTATACTCATTGAATGAATAAAATGAAACAGTTAAAAAGTTTGGGGTGAGCAGCAAATTCTAAAAACTAAAATGGGAAACACGCTCTTTCAGAGACATTCATCAAGTAGAAGTGCTAAAACAGAATTTTGAAATTGGAATGAACTTTGGTTAATTG
>JBBQTL010000179.1:0-12687 GCA_038213285.1 Chitinophagales bacterium | reverse complement strand
ACCCCGTCGTGCCGCTGTGTGATCTCCACCGCGGCGGCGTGCAGCCAGAGCGCGCGGCGCGGGTAGCCGAGCGTCTTAAATTGTCTTTGAAGCTTTTTAAAAACGATTTATTTGTTTTCCATCCTATTTGTTTTCATGGCATCTGCCTTTGGCAGATTAAATTCAGTTTTTTATGGCATCTTCAGGCTTTCTGATTCAGTTACTCCCATTAAATTTAAACAGCTTCTTAGCTACTATATTAAATATTGTTCACTTTGAAGGTTAACAAAACTGGATCGGGCACAACAGTACAAGAGTGCGATCCGCCGCGGCGGACAAGCTGCCAATGAAGCTTAATCAAAGTTCCGTTGTCGGGTCAAAAAAAAATGTTCCGCCTCAATCTCCTTCATTTCCCCCTACAGGGACAGGGGGCTTACCTGTCAATATCCGGTATCACCAAATCCAATGTTCCCATCATCGCTACCAGGTCGCCCAACTTGCTGCCTCTTGCCATGTGGTCCAATGCAGACAGATTAGAAAAGCCAGGTGAACGAAATTTAATCCGGTATGGTGTAGTACCGCCTTCGCTTACAATGTATACACCGAATTCGCCTCTGGCTGTTTCTACCCTTTGATAGAATTCTCCCTTTGGTAGTTTCAATACAGCTTTTGTTTTTGCCTGGAAATCTCCTTCGGGAATATTGTCAATTAATTGTTCTATTATCCGGATGGATTGATCCATCTCTCTTATCCGCACCATGTACCTGGCAAATGAATCGCAACCGGTTTCCAATACTTCATCAAACTGAAGCTTGTCATAAACTTCGTAGGGATACAATTTGCGGATATCGCAGGAAACGCCGCTACCCTTTGCCGTTGGACCGGTACAGCCAAAAGAGATGGCATCTTCCGGAGACAAATATCCTACCCCCTTCATCCGGTTTTGGAAAATAATATTACCGGTAACCAGCTCATCGTATTCGTGAATCTTCAACTTGTATAAGGTGATAAACTCCTTTACCTTTCTTTGAAAATCGGGATGCAAATCATACATCACACCACCAGGCACCATATAGTTCATGGTAAGCCGGGCGCCACAGGTTTCCTCCATAATTTCGTTGATGGTTTCCCTTTCCCTGAAGGCGTGAAAGAACGGAGTGAAGGCACCCAAATCCATTGCCATGGCACCCCACCACAATTCATGCGAAGCAATTCTTGTTAACTCATCCATCAGCACACGGATCACTTTTGACCGTTCCGGAATTTCTATCTGTAAACCTTTTTCAACAGTAAGTGCACAGGCATGGTTGTTAATATGTGCCGATAGGTAATCCATGCGGCTGGTAACATAAATGAATTGCCGATAGGTAAGGCTCTCACACATTTTTTCAATAGAGCGATGGATATAGCCGAGGTGAGGTTCTACCTTTAAAATGGTTTCGCCATTGATAGTAAGCACCAGGTGCAACACGCCATGTGTGGCAGGATGCTGTGGCCCTACGTTGATGATGATATTACCTTCCGGTGTTTTGCCTATTTCTTCAACCATATTTGCCCCTATCCCCTAAAGGGAGAAATTTAAGTTATGATATAAAATATCTTTTGTATTATTTGCTATTTGTAAAACAGATTCAATCGTTATTCTCTTGCCATCCTCCCCTTTAGTGGCCGGAGGCTGCTCTAGAGTTTTATCATATTAACCGGGTCTTCAAAACTTTTCAACATTGGCTTCTTTCCTTCCCATCCATCCGGTAATATAAGTAATCTTAAATCGGGATGATTAATAAAATTTACTCCAAACATTTCAAATACTTCCCGCTCATGAAAGTTGGCGGTTTTCCAGATATCACTAACTGTTTCGATAGCAGGATTAGCCACATCCAGTTTTGATTTAACTACTATATTGTGGCGGTATTTGGTGGAATCCAAATGATACACCATGGTAAGATGTGTCTTCCAGTCGATACAGGTAAGGCAAAAAAGATAATCAAAATATAAAGCTGCATCGGAACGAAGCTGTTCTGCAACCGCTCTGAAATTGCCAGGTTCCACGTTGATGGTAAGCCATTGCCCCCCTTCTTCAAAAGTGGCAGTGGGTAACAGTTCCGTAATTTTTTCTTTTAATGCTTCGTTCGTCATTTTATCTGTATCAATTAAATCTGGTGCAATTTATCCCCACCCGATTCCGGTTTAGGAACCTGTATCTGTTCTCTTGTTAATCCACTTTTTATTTTTTCCTGTAAACTGATCAACGCATGGAGTAATGCTTCGGGCCTTGGCGGACAACCAGCCACATACACATCTACCGGTATCACATGGTCGGCACCTTTTACAACTGAATAGGTGTTGTAAAAAAACGGACCGCCACTGATGGCACATGCCCCCATGGCAATTACATATTTAGGGTCGGCCATCTGGTCGTATAATCTTTTTAAAACCGGGGCCATTTTATTAACGATGGTACCCGCAATGATGATTACATCAGCCTGTCGTGGTGAGGCCCTGGCTACTTCAAATCCAAACCTTGAGAAGTCATATTTAGCTGCTGCTACGGCCATCATTTCTATACCGCAACAACTGGTGGCAAAAGTGAGCGGCCACAATGAATTGGAACGTGCCCAGTTAATCACATCATCGAGCTTACTAAGCACAATACCACCTCCGGGTGTTTCGTGAATTTGACCGGGGAACAAAGGAGCAGCCCCCCCACCCCCCTTCGGGGGGATTGAAGAAAGATCGTTATTATTTGAAGTGCTGTTCATTTATCAATGAGTTCAATTTTTTAAAATTATTATCTACAATAAACTTCTGAAATATCAATTTTAAAAGCTGCTGCCTTCGAACCCTCCGCCGCGGAGGCAGGGGGGCTACACCCACTTCAACGCACCTTTTTTATGTGCATATAAAAACCCCATAAACAATATAAAAAAGAAAATGATTATTTCAACGAGGGCCATCCACCCTACCTTTTTTGCAACCACTGCCCAGGGAAATAGAAACACCAGTTCCACATCAAAGATTAAAAATATCAGGGCGAATAAATAATAGCCGACATTTAGTTGGGTCCAGGTTTTGCCTTGTGTAGGAATACCACATTCGTAAGGCTGTCCCTTTTGCGCATTGGTGGTAGCTTTTGTAACAACCTTAGCGATCAGAATAGCAATAGTAGAAAATGTTAATGCCGCAAGAATTAAAACAATCATCGAAGTAGCACCCATAAAAATTCAGATTTATTTTATGATGTATCAGGCCTGCAAGGTAGCAATAAATACCAATACCCGTTTAGCCCTAAAACAACTTACTTATCATAAATGAAAATGATTTTAATCATATTCCTTTTATCACGTCTTCCTTTTAAAAAATTACAACAGGCGACTACTATCCATATATTTCAAAATGAACTGCCTTTTTATCATATCCCATTTCTGCTAATTTTATCCTTGCTTCATCAATCATCCCCTTCCATCCGCACAAAAAGAATTTAGCCGGTTTCCGGTCAATACACAACAACTCATATACCGTGTGTACATAACCGGTATGCCCCTCCCAGTTTTCCCTGCTCAAGGTGGGGATATAATGAAAGCCCTGCATTTCATTTTGAAGATTGACCAGTTCCTCATAATACAACATGTTTTCTTTATTGCGGCAACCAAATACCAGGTAAATGTTTTTGTGTGTTATTTCCTTATTGTGGATATGATGAATCATGCTCCTGAATGGGGCGATGCCGGTTCCGGTGCAGATCATTACCAGGTCGTCATCCAATGGTTCTTTAAATGTGAACACTCCCTGCGGGCCACGCAGCGGAATTTCAGATCCAATATTTACTTCGTCAAAAAGATAAGGTGTTCCGCTTCCCGTTCTGTCCAGTACAATTACGAGCTCAAATACATTGGTACCATCCGGCCAGGAGGCAATGGAATAACTACGCCAACGCTTATTGGGTTTTTCATGAATAGGGAGGTCCAGTGTTACAAACTGGCCCGGGATAAAATCAAAGGAAGCTAATTCGGGTACTTCAATCCAGAACCGCCTGATATCGTTCGTTTCATTTTCTATCCTGATTACCTTTCCTGTACGCCATGGTAGCAATGCCATAAAAAAATTTGAAACATCAATTTACAAAGAATGATTTAAGTAAATGAGATTATTTAGGTCAAATTAAATTCTGATGCATAAAGGATTAAATGCAGGGTTTCCAATTGAGGCGTTTCGTACAACAAACAAATACATTTTATTAAAAGGGTTGAAACTATTTATAATAACCGGGAATATACCTGGTGATTCCTGGATGAGATATTTTATAAAAGCGTTTAGGATTAATTTTTTTTTAACCCAACATCAAACAAATCACCTCAACCTCTTTTTATTATCTGCCCTTAACCTCCAAATTAATTCCCGTACTAACCGTAACAATTGCCCCCGGATGCAGGCTAATACTTCTCACGGCGGTACTTGTATTGATTAACGGGTAAGTTGTAATTCCGCCCGGTATAATTACATTGGTATATTGATCGGGCACTGAGCCACAACTCCAGTTAGCATTCGTAAACCAATCGCTGCTGGCATTGCCATTCCAGGTATTGGTAAAACGCACTACGTTTTCATTTCCCGGTATACCATCAGTTATGCAGCGATATTTGTAACCGGCATACGATGTTGGTAAATTGATCAACTGTAATGTTGAAGTGTTGGTTCCGGAATACAGGCTACCGTTCGTGATATTGGAAAAGCCCGAGCCATTGTTCAACTGCCATTGGTAAGAACCACCTGTGCCGGTGGATGTAAAAAAGATATTTTCACCGGGGCATACGCCACTTGCAGCGGGTTTTATGTTAGCGGTACTTAGCCAGAACTCACTGAAACTGTTTACTGTAAATTCAGCATAGTAGCCATTATCATACGGAACGATCTTGGTATTGGCCGGTAAGATAAACTTAAATAAACCGGTAGAATCATCCGCCAATATCCCGTTCTCATCTGTACCATTCCCACTATACTTTGTAATGCCCAGCGCATACGGATCGGATGGTTGCTGGCAGGCGGAGCACCCAACTGCGAATACAATGGCCTGTGCTTCCGCTTCGGTAAAATAAAAACGTACACCCACGTTTCCATCAGGCGGAATTGCGCTACGAATCACTATGCTCCGATCAGCATAGTATGTATTGTTGCTATTGCGCACCGGCCCCGCAAAGGGATGCACCTGAATAGTAGTAGCCCCTAAATTTATCCCGTTGGAATTTAACGAAACTATGCGATTGCCACCGGATGAAAAATGTATCCAGCTATTGTTATTCACCAATTGGGTAATTCCGGTTATTGGTAACCCTGCATATACCGGGGCTTTATCAAATACATGTATATCATCTATACCTATACCTTCCTCAGTAACGCCTGCATCACTGCTCATCACAAAACGAAAGCGGATATTCATAGCAGATACCGGCAGGTCGATGCTGGCCACATGCCACCTGGGTTTTGCACTCGCCCAGTTAACCAACGTTGCTTCATCATACCAGTTGGTACCGCTGCCTACATTACCCAACTTTTGCCATGCCACTCCATCGGTTGAATATTCTACCCAGCTATAATCATAGTCTGGTTCTGTGGTTAAAATATGACTAAATGAAAGTACCGGTCTAGTTAATGTATGTATATCGAAACAGGGTGAATACAAATAAGATGTTTCATTGTCATTGTAGTCTCCGGTTAGATTGGTTACCCAGGCTTTTGTGCCACTGGCCGCTTTATAGATTACTATATTTGCAGGTACCCCCCATTGCCATGAACTGTTGATGCCCTTCGTATAAAAATTACCATTGCTGGTGTCAAAATTTTGCAGGTAAGGATAACTGCTGATCAACGGGTTGTTTTGTACACGGTAATTTAAAATACTATCATTTACAGTATAACTGTCCGTTGGATATTTCACCCATGCGTTGATGCTGTATTCACCATAGGCTGACAGATCCATAGTTTGTGTAAATACATAGTCGATGCTTTGGTTGGTAACGAGGGAAGGGATATATTCCGTAACCACCGGACCGCCATTTAACTGGTAACTCACCGGCAAATTATTCAAAGTGGCATTATCATAATTTTTCACCTGTATGCTGATGGGTGTGGCCGATCCGAGCGAGCACTCGCCGGTGCCTGGTGAAATAATTTTTACAATGCCTGCATCATTTAAAACTTCATTTAAAGTAAGATCGTCAAATGTATAGCCGTCGTCCATATCGGTTACGGCATTGGCGGTGTTGGCGGATGTATTGCCCGACTGCCCAATTCTTACCTGGAAAGTGGATGTTACATTTTGCTGTGGCACCGCATTGTTCAGCACTTCATTGATATTGATAATGGCCCGCTTCCAATTACCGGGTAAAGACTGGTTGGCATACAAATCATAAGCCGGTGTCCATTGGCTGTTTTCACTTCCCCTTATCCAAACTTTGTTTCCGGGTGCCGCATCCTGCCCGTGATTTTTATAATAGAAATCAAACCGCAATTGTTTGGAACTATAATTTAATAGATTCAAACTAATGGTAAGGCTATCGGTATTGGTTACATAACTATAGGGCCACTGGTCAAGCGTCAATGCTTTATTCCCGGTATGTGCAAAGCCCGTATTTACAAAAGGCCTTACTCTTCCCCTGGCAGTATTGGCAGAAAAATCAAGGCGGTTGTTATCACCGATACCCATTTCAGCAGTTGTAAATTCAGCCGCAGGCATTGACTCGAAGCCCTCCGTTAAAGGGAGCGAAGTGATGGCATCATTATTAATATACTTAACCGTTTTACGGGCTGTATCATTCAAATGATTGTTGTCTGTATTTACCGTAACCCAGGCTTTAAAATCATATTGATAACCTGAGGAAATGATGGGGTAGCTACCGGTAAAAGTGTAGGTATAAGTTCCGCCGGCAGCAATTACCGGGTTTATTGATTCAGTAATGACGGTATTATTATAGCTATAAGAAACATCAAAAGGGCCACTTACGGAGATGGTTCCTAAATTCCGGATTGATATTTTTACCGGCCTGGTGGCATTTACTGCATTTGCAAATCCCTGTCTTGCTGTTACTGGCTCCAGGATACTGTCCGCTTTCAGGTCGTTGTTAAAAGTTGCCAGTGTACAGGCACCACCGTTGGGTACTGTGCTTACTCCTATGGAACGCCTTCCGGATACGGTGCCATTTTTTGCTGCTATACCAAGCCAGATTCTTATATTTTTATCCAATCCTTTTAAAACATAACTGGTACTGGTAGTGTTGGCAATTACCTGCATTGTGTCACCTGATAATTGTAAAATGTCATAGGAAGTAGCTGCCGTAACAGGGGTCCAGTTTAACTCCACCGCACCTTCGCACACATTGGTAGCCGTTACTGCCGGGGCTCCCAGGATGGTGAAATTAAAATCGCTTTGGTCGTTTAATGAGGTGCCATTCCGGCTAACCCTTACCAATGCCTGGTTACTATTGAGCCCTGCAGGAAGTGTCCATGCATATTTTCTACTGGCAGCCGAAACGTTATTATCAATCAGTGTCCAGTTGGTGCCGTTATTGAGTGAATATTCAATGGTGAAGTTATTGGCCTCATTTCCATAAGCCGACCAACGGATATTTTCAATTTCACCGGGCACCCATTTTTCACCGCCGAAAGGATATTCTACGGTAACGGATGATTGCACTATTTCATAACTAATGATGTATTCCTTTGATCCAAATGGTACCGTGTAGCCCTGTATGCCGATCGTGTAGTTACCCGCTGCAGGATTTTCAATCACCACCTGTTCAATATTATTTACCCGGTCAATTCCTTCTGTTGCAATATTATTTACACCCGCAGGTAATGCATTTAAAATAAGCGGGCGATGCAACACTGCGGAAGGTTCAGCTACGGTAAGATCGAGGTCGTTTACCAAGGTAACGGCTGCATTGGTGGCGGCAGCCGTGTCTGCCCAATACAACATTATTTTCAACCTTCTTGTGTTAACGGGTACAGTAATGTTATGGGTTTTGCCAGTACCGTTTAAAACAGTATTGATAAAATAGCGATTGCTTTCGATAGCTTCTACTGCCCGTCTTGTATTCAATAGTCCAAAGCCATAAGTAAAGTCGGGACCGGGGTTACCAAGATCTTCCGCTGTGTTGCATGCCAATGCCTTTACCAGGGCACTGGAAGGGTTAGCACCTCCATGTGTTTGGCGGTAGCGTTCGTACATCAATGAAAGCGCACCGGTTACTGCCGGTGTAGCCATACTTGTACCGGAATTTCCTCCGTATGTATTATTGGGTGTTGTAGAGGTGATGGCTAATCCGCCGGCTGTAATTTCAGGTTTTATACGTCCGTCTTTTACAGGTCCCCGGCTGCTGAAACCGGCGATACTATAATCAACGGTATTAATTGCGCCAACGGTAAGTACATTTTTAGCGCTTTGCCAACCTGATTTCACCGTGGCATAACTAAAAGGGAAAGGCGAACAGGTATTGCCCCCATCGTTGCCGGCCGCAATTACATGCAATAACTGCGGGTAAACGCCCATTTGCCGGTCGATATAATTGCTTAGTACGTCGTAGTCGCCGGTACCAGTACAACTGTCTTGCCCGGAATAATAGGAATTATTGGTGAGCACCATATTATTATCTGAAATGTAAGCCGGTGCATTGGTGATGATATCGCTGAAAAACTGGTTGATTAATGTTGCCCGGGGTGCCATCCCGTGATTTTTAATGTTGATAATGCCTGCACCGCCGATCGTTCCTGCTACATGAGTTCCGTGGTAGGAAGGTATGACCGGTGTCCGGTTGATCAGCCTTCCGGAGAAATCGGCATGCGTGGCTACGTCAGCGTTGTCGCCAATACCAATGGTTACGCCTTTGCCATTCAGGTTCTTCCCATTCACAGCATTAAGGCCACTGATGCCGAGTGCACCCACATTATTGTAATTGAGTTGCTTATCTGTGATAGATTGTAACTGAATACTACTAACAAAAGGCAAATCTGCGATGGCGGAAATTACAGCTTCATTCGCCTGGATAAAAATAATATGGTTATCGTCAAATTTGGTAGGAGTGATAATAGCTCCGGCCTGTAGCAGTTGCTCCAGCACAATTGTTCTGTCAACTGTGGGATAAAAACTAACAGCAATTTTTTTTAACGTTTGCTTATCAGCAGGAGACTTATAATTTACCAGGATGGGGCTAAGCTTATAAATAGCAGGCAGATAATTAATGGAAGCAATTTTGAATGCCGGGGCAATTGCAAAATTGAAATCATGGCGAATGGTAGCGAAGTATGCTTTACCCGGGATGTAATCATGTAACTGAATCCCTATGCTTTTCAAATTATCCTGCACTAACCTGGAAGGTAACGATGCAAACTGTATTACTACAAAGTATTGCTTTCGAAAGCTAGCTGTTGCTAGTCCTTCCTTTCTAAAAACTTGCCGGCCAACATTATTTCCCGTAATGAACCTTCCATTCGAAAAAAGTACCGCCTCACCAGGTTGTTGAGCATGCAGCACCGTTGAAATAAAACAAATAATAATACTTAAACAAAAGCGGCAGCCTGGCTTCATGAAATACATTTTTAATGGAATTTTCTATTACCGGAACAACATCAATAAAGATAAAACACATTTATATGACAACTCTGTTAACGTTATTGTTGCGTTCCTATTGCTGTAGCACCTGCAATTGAGATGGTAGTTTTGGTATCCTCCAATCGTAAAGAATCCTTTTACTATCTGATACATTAAATATTTCTTTATTGGCATATTTTGAAAAACTGACAAGACACATAAAACCAGGTTCCGTTAAAAAAGACAACCGCATCCATATCAGCCATCAAAAATCCAATAGCTATCGGATCAGACATCAGCCATACATCCTTATCTTTGCCGCCGGATGAACCTGGAAGTGTTGATGAAAGAATATGCAAATGATTCCCGCTGTTTTCAAATTGCGGACAGGATTACTTTGTCTAAACCGCAGCAAATCCATCTTTCCGGGCTTTATGGAAGTGCCATCGGCTTTGTACTGGCGGCGGTTTTTAACCACAAATCCACCAGCCAGCTCAATCACCTCGTCATCCTGAGAGATGCAGAAGAAGCGGCTTATTTCCACAATACTTTTGAGAATCTTACGCAGGCGCTGGATATATTTTATTTCCCTTCTTCATTTAAAAATAAAAAAAATTACCGGCTGCTTAATAGTAGCCATGTAATGCTGAGAACTGAAGCGTTAACTAAAGTTGCAGGTGGAAGCAATAAAAAAGTATTGATTACCCATCCGGAAGCATTGTTTGAGAAAGTAGTGTTGCCTAAAACATTATCCGACAATATTATTTCTATTAAGCAAAGTGAAACGCTTGATGTAAACAGTATACTCGACAGGTTTGTTGGATACGGTTTTGAAAGAACAGATTTTGTGTATGAGCCGGGCCAGTTTGCTGTACGGGGCGGCATATTGGATATTTACTCCTTTGGTAATGAGAAACCGTATCGCATAGAATTATTTGGTAATGAGGTAGACAGCATCCGGATATTCGATCCCGAATCGCAGTTAAGTGAACGGAAATTGTTACAGGTAAACATCATCCCCAATGTAGAAACACTCCCGAACGCTATCGGGATTGAAACCGGCGATAAAGTTACGTTATTGGAATTTTTACCGGAGAACACGGTTGTTTGGACAGAAGACTGGCAGTTTATTAAAGAGAAAATAGTTCAGCAGGAAGAAGACCTGGACCTATACCTGGAAGTGGTAAAAACGTCTATCGACACCCGGAAAATTGCTACTGATGATTATAGTGACATAAATGAAAAGACGGATGTAAGTGAAGCAGATTTTGTAAAGGCGGGTGTAATTGAAGAACTGGTTAAGCTACGCCATATTATTGAATTTGGTTCCAGGAGTTATTTCACTTCATTACAAAAAAGTTACTCCTCATCGGTTCTTCCATTTTCGATAAAATCACAACCTGCTTTTAACCGCCAGTTCGACCTGCTGATAAAAAACCTGAAGGAATACGAAGCCAACAAATATAACATCTATCTTTTTGCAGACAATCCAAAACAACTGGAAAGGCTGCATATTATTTTTACCGATTTAAAAGCCGAGATACCCGTTACGCCGATCCCTGCATCTATTCATGAAGGTTTTATTGATGATGACCTGAAAGTGATTTGCTATACCGACCACGAGATATTTCAGCGGTATCATAAATATAAGGTTAAACAGGCTTTCAGTAAAAACAAAGCGCTTACTTTAAAAACCCTGCGTGAGTTGCAACCCGGCGATTATGTAACACATATTGATCATGGAGTAGGTGTGTACAGTGGCTTGCAGAAGATAGAAGCCAATGGTAAGATGCAGGAAGCAGTAAGAATTCAATACAAAGATGGTGACTTGCTGTACGTAAATATTTCTTCCCTGCATAAGATAGGCAAATACAGTGGTAAGGAAGGGAGCGTACCCAAAATGAACAAGCTGGGTAGTGATGTTTGGAACAAGTTAAAAGAAAAAACTAAAAAGCAGGTAAAAGATATTGCCACCGACCTGATAAAATTATACGCCCAGAGAAAGAGCCAGGAAGGGTTTATGCACAGCCCCGATAATTACATGCAGACTGAGCTGGAAGCTTCCTTTATTTATGAAGATACACCCGACCAGGGCAAGGCTACTGAAGATGTAAAAAGGGATATGGAAAAACCAGCCCCCATGGACAGGCTGGTATGTGGCGATGTGGGCTTTGGTAAAACAGAAGTTGCCATCAGGGCGGCATTTAAAACCTGCTGCGATGGCAAACAGGCGGCCATATTGGTTCCTACTACTATTTTAGCTTACCAGCATTATAAAACTTTTGGCGAACGCTTAAAAGATTTCCCGGTAACTGTAGACTATATCAACCGTTTTAAAACGGCCAAAGAAAAAAAAGAAACCTTACAAAAAGTAGCAGAAGGAAAAATAGATATTATTATCGGCACGCATGCCCTATTGAGTAAAGACGTGAAGTTTAAAGACCTTGGTCTGATGGTAATAGATGAGGAGCAAAAGTTTGGCGTAACAGCAAAAGAAAAATTAAAACAGTTAAGAACTACCGTAGATTCCCTCACGTTAACTGCAACCCCCATCCCAAGAACATTGCAGTTCAGCTTAATGGGCGCAAGGGACCTTAGTATCATCAATACACCACCCCCTAACCGGCAGCCGATTCAAACGGAAGTAATGGTATTTAACGAAGATGTGATCCGTGATATAATTTATTATGAAACCGAGCGTGGCGGCCAGGTTTTCTTTATTCACAACCGGGTAAACGGGCTGCCTGAAATGAAAGGATTCATACAGGGGCTTTGCCCGGATGTAAGTATTGCATACGCACACGGGCAAATGGATGGCGACCAGTTGGAAGATACCATCCTTGATTTTATGGATAAAAAATATGATGTGCTGGTATGCACTAACATTGTAGAAAGTGGCGTTGATATACCGAATGTAAATACCATCATTGTAAATAATGCTCACCAGTTTGGCCTGAGTGACCTGCACCAGTTGCGTGGCAGGGTTGGCCGAAGTAATAAAAAAGCTTTCTGTTATTTGATGGCGCCGCCAATGAGCACCCTTCCTCCCGATAGTCGCAAACGCCTGCAAACATTGGAGCAGTACAGCGACCTTGGCAGCGGCTTCCAGATAGCAATGAGAGATC
>JBBQTL010000178.1:0-12735 GCA_038213285.1 Chitinophagales bacterium | reverse complement strand
CATTTTTCCAGCCGCGGTTGAAAGGCCCAACAGAGATGCGACAAAATTGCCGGTACAACTGAAGGAAACAATCACTAGCGTTAAAGCCATAAAAAATATGCCCGAGTAGCTGCCAATGCCTGCCTTGCTATCAATTTTATTTGACCAGGATGCGGGAAGGTTTATTTCGAAGGCGCCTAAAAAAGAGGCACCGAAAATGATGAATAGAAGGAAAAGAAAAACATTAAATATCCAATTGGTAGATAAATTATTGAGCGCATTTTTGGGCAAAACAGTAGCCACCAATGCGCCCACAAGTGTATAAATCAAAATAATTGAAATGGAATAAAAAAGTGCATTCTTTTTGCCTTGTATCTTAGTCTTACTTCTTTTCGTAAAAAAACTAATGGTAATAGGAACCAATGCATACACGCAAGGTGTTAAGAACCCTATCAGACCGGCAACAATGCCAGCCAATAACAAAGTCCACATTGACTTTGCCTGCAAACTACCAGAGCTGTTAGCCACCAGTTCTTTTGGGGCATCCTGCTTAAATTGAAATTGCATCGAAATGGGTTCTTCGCCTGATTCAATACTTTCACCTTTTTTATAATAGTAACTGATATTGCCCTTTACCCGAATACTATCACCCGCAGTCAATTGAATTTTTTGCTGCCATTCTACTGAATCTGTATAGAACTTTATAACAACATTATTAAGAGCCGGGTCAGGGGAAGTTTTCAGCGAGCCGGTTTCTGTAAGGCTATCCTTTAAATATTTTATAATGGTAGAATCAAAACCAATAGTGGAATTAACGGGAAGGTCACCACCTATTTTTTTTATAGAAAAAAGCTGCACACCTTTGGCAGGCAAAGCCTTGATTCTTAAAACGAACTCCCCATTGCCTTTATCCTGTTTATCAAAACTAAACTGCACAGGCGTTTTGACCTGTGCAGTTAAGGAAAGCGATAAAAAAATAGTAGCAGAAAATAGTATTAAACCCAGTTTATTTTTCAGCATTATTAAAATTGTCAATTTAATTCAGGGCTATATTAAATTTTTCGGTGGATGGTGGCATACAGGTTCTGTCATTACAAATCATTGATTCTACTTCACCGCTGATATTTGTTTTAATATTCCCTTTTACAGTTACCACCTGCACAAAATCAGCTTTTCCTTCAAAATATTTCACATCCACTTTAAAGTTTTTGTCGAAATAACTAACCACTTTTCCTTTTTCATTCATTTTGCTTTGCACCATCACCAATGCATTTTTACTAAACTTAAAAGTAGTTGGCACTGGCCCGCCATCAGGTGTAAGTTGTGAATAAATATGCCAGCCAGGGGGAGGCGTTGCAATGATGTGTATCTCGTACTTATTATTGGGCAACTTCTTAGCAGAATAAGACCAGCTTATTTTTTGCTGCGCATTTGCCACTCCAAATAGTAACATTATTAAAAATATAAAGGTTAATTGCTTCATGTTAATCACTTATTTTAAACAAAGTTACCATTCAGACTGCCAAAGAATTGTCAACCCCGGCACTTTAGTTTCATTTAACATTAGTTTAGCTGAAAAAGGTGGGCGAATACCTTTCGGCCATCTTCATTTCCAAGGTAGGCATTACAGGCCCTTTCCGGGTGAGGCATCATACCATAAACATTTCTTTCTTTGTTACAAATACCGGCTATATTGTGGATTGCCCCATTGGGGTTGCTTTCTGAATTTACGGTACAGTGCTCATCACAATACCGGTATATGATCTGGCGGTGCATTTCTAATTCTTCCAAAGTTTTATCATCCGCAAAATATCTCCCCTCTCCATGAGCGACCGGAATTTTCAATGCTTCGCAGCTAACTGCGGCAGCCTCTTTTATGTAAACATTTTTGCAGGTAAATTGCTGGTGACTGTTGCGTAATAACACACCCGGCAGTAATCCACTTTCACATAATATCTGGAACCCGTTGCAGATACCCAGCACCTTGCCTCCTTTATTCGCAAACTCTATTACACTTTGCATCATGGGACTAAATCTTGCAATCGCCCCGCAACGGAGATAGTCGCCGTAACTGAATCCACCAGGCAACACAATACAGTCTTCGATATCAAACATACTCAAATTATTATCCTTATGCCAAAGTTCAATTACTTCCTGCTTTAGATCGGATCGAAGGGCCTCTATTACATCCCTGTCGCAATTACTCCCTGGAAATACTACAACGCCAAATTTCATATTACTGATTTGTGATTAATAATTTGTTGCCATACGAATATAAATTCACCAATTACCCGAATTATGCAGCTGGGTCATTATCAGTTCGTGTAATCTTTATTTATTTTACAAAAATACAAATACCTTTTTAATTTTTTACCCAAGGAAATGTATTGTTACCACAAGTGCCACCATTAGCCAATGTAAAACAAGTGGGAACCACTTATTGGTAGGATACAAAAACCCTGCGGCAGCAATTACTGCTATGGGTACCGCACACAATATCCAGTAAACAAAAGAATGCGAGGCATTAATAAAAGGAATAAACAACGAGATTAACAGGTATAAAAAAATAAGGTTCCAGCTTTTACGTGCCTGCACCAGTTGGCGGCGAAAATTTTGCTGAATATGGTATACCCCAATCACCCCCATTAACAATACAATGATAAT
Source organism: Chitinophagales bacterium (assembly GCA_038213285.1). Classification (GTDB taxonomy): domain Bacteria; phylum Bacteroidota; class Bacteroidia; order Chitinophagales; family Chitinophagaceae; genus Ferruginibacter. The sequence continues at coordinate 10,092 of JBBQTL010000178.1, read as the reverse complement.
TGCAGCCCATGACCATCTTGATTCATTTAAATGGGGAATAGTAACGGCTACGCCGGGAAAGTGATAGCCCTGCCATTTGTCTGCAATAAACACATAGGCTAATAAAAAATAGTACGGTGAAATAATTCCAAGCAACGCAACCATCCATTCTGATATTTTAAATGCTCTTGTAACCAATAATCCAAAAACAATGAGTAATGCAAATGCAATGGAGGGAAAATAAAAGAATGAACACAACCCGATCGCTATTCCAATGTTAAAAAGGGATGTCTTGGGATTTTGGTCATTCTGCAGCTTACTCATACGTAACCATACCCAAATCAATAAACTATTTATTATTAATGGGGCCGATAAAATATTCCATTCCGTAAAAAGAGAAGTAAATAACAAATACCCCATCGCAGTAAGGTAATTGGCCTTCTGCATCAGTCGCTGGTCATTCACTAAACCATTAAACGTAATGGCCTGGGTAAATAACATTAAAAATGCAATCAACGGGTAAATGAGCGGTAAGGCTTTACCAACACCCGATAGCTGAAATAAAATAGCTTTGAACAGAAAGCCGTCCGTTTGTTGTGAAACAGGAACCACCGGGTGCAAAAACATTGGCAACTTTAAAAGCAGACCATACACCAATAACAAAAATGTATTATACGGATTATTGGATTTAAATACGCCTGTCACGTGAATGATATTTTTTTAACCTTTCCTATAATGTGGGCCGGCCGTTAAATATAGATTGATTACCCTGCAAATGTGAGCATTAATTATTGGTTTAAAAAATAGTTTATATGATCAGGTGATCCCAAATAGTTGTGGAGAATTACCAGGCATTATTTTTAGTTGCCTCTTTAAAATTATTTTCCAGTTTAAAAGCCAGGAAAATACTATTAAAACCTACAGCAATCAGGATGTGAAAAAATATTATTAAAAGGCCGACACCAATTCAGGTCTACTTATCACAGCACCTCCTGCTCTCTTTTTCCAGCCCGTTTATAGAAGGATATCCATTTGCCTGTTGATAACACTTATCACCCGTTTTGGATAACACTGTCTTTGTTTAATGCGATATGTTTTGCAGAAAGCCTCCTTATTGCAAAATACAAAAGGCTAAATAGACTGGTGAGTAACAAAGTAATGGCCCAGGTTCGATAATACTCAATCGGGAAGAATAAACGCAAAGCTATTTCTTTAACCAGTTCCGATGGATTTGTGACGATGTCCCAACTGTTCAACCTAAGAAACCTGCCCAGGTATACGCCAAAAGAGCCTAAAAATAAGCAAAGCAACACCAATTTGTTGGTAGCGGAGTTGCTCAATCGTTTACTGAAACACGCCTCGACTTTATATAAAGAAGCAAAGGCCATCATCAGTCCGGCAATTGCAGAAGTAAATAACAGCACTGCATCATACCAAACAGGCACAGTGGTTTTGCCCTCCAGGTGAACCAGGTCTGTAATGATGTATAATGCATTCGGGAAAAATAATAGCCAAACCGCCAATAAAAAAATCTGCACCCATTTTCTACCATCTTTTTTACCGGAGAGATACAAACTTACCTGGAAAGGTATCCAGGCTAAAAATAAATTCCATAAAAGGAAAATAAACCTAAACGTTCCTGAATAGATCATTCTGAAAAAAATCATGCAGGTGATAAATGCGATAAATACTGCCAGTATTTTTTGCACATTTGATAATTTCATCATCGGTAATAATTTTATTTTAAGAGCTGCATAATTTTAGGAAAAAAAATAATGATGCCAGTAACCACACTTCCGGCAGCACTCAACAAAACCGCTGCGGCTGACACATCCTTTATAATTTTTATTTCAGGCTGTATTTCAGTAGAAATGGTATCACATAGTTTTTCAATTGCAGTATTTAGCAATTCGAGTGCCAATACCAGCATGGAACATCCAATTATAAAAAGCCATTCTGTAATACTGACATTTAAAATAAATCCGACGGTGATTACCATCGACAATACAACCAAATGAATCCTGAAATTTAGCTGTGTTTTAATGCAGAACAGAATACCTTTCCAGGCGTAATCAAAAGATCTTACCAGTTTCATCATATAACTATTGTTAAATAAAACATTATTGTTGTGTTGATGATTTTACAAGCTTGATTTTGCTGTAACCCATTTCCACCAAAACGCAGTGCAGGTGCAGTTCACAAACAACTGATACAGATCATCAGACACGGATTGCCCGTTTCGAACAATTTCCATTGTAACCGGTATCATAAAAATTACGGCTAATAAAGTTACTATATATTCACCGGTGCTAATGGTATATATCTATCCGAGTTTTTAAACCACTGCAGTTTCATAATTTACTTTTTTAAATTAGAAATAAATGTGACTTCGCATTTTAAATAAAGTACTTCTATTTATTACCGGCCCTAAAATGATCAATTTAAGTTTATGAGCCACCTGCATGCCATGGCGTATTGCACTTATAAATATACGTCAGGCAGAGCCTTTCCAACTCAATTTTTACGACACCATCATTACAATGCTTTCCTTTAATGAATGATAGTTGAACTGTGTACTTTTTCCAATGCACTGAGTTCGCTTTTTATCTCATCATCGGCCACATTCCACGATAGCCAGGTATATGCTTTTTGCTGATTGTAAAAATTAAGTTTCCGTTCTTCAAAAACCTGCTTCGGTGTAAGAGATGAGCGATAAAGCATTGATCCTTTCTTATTGGTATCAGTCGCAACTTTTCTATCCAGCGCATCCATATTTTTTTCCAACACAGGCAATACTTTATCAGATAAAGTCAGTAAAAAATTTATGTCCAGTTCAATGGTATTCTTCCTTGCAAGATTATATTTGGCGATGGTTTCATCCCAATGAATACAGGATGCTACGATCAATATAATAATGGCAAACCAGGCATTTACCCTTAATAAGTAGTACGTCGTTTTGCGTTGATGAATCTTTATAAAAACAGTAACTAAACCAGAAAGTACCAACAACAGAAATATTAATACTCCAATGCGCTTATATGCCAGTCCGAAATGTTCAATATAATAGTAATCTCTAAATAATACCGATATCGCCAGCACTGCATTTTGCAGTAACCATGCATAAGCGCCCAATCGCAGCCATTTATTTTGCTTGTAGAAATTCAGGTTCCCTCTAAAGAAGAACAGCAATAAAATGATCGCCAATAAAATAGAAAATATCAACAGTCCAATTCCTTCATGTACATATTCGCTGAGGTTGATATCATTGCTATAGGTAAAACCAAACCAAACGTATATGATATCTACACAATTGATTACAAGCAGCAGGAGATTCAATAAAAACAAACTGATAATGGCGGTTTTGTTTTCATTACGCAAAGCTAGTACACCACTTGCGTACCTACCCATTATCAAGGACAGCAAATCAAACCATCCTGTTTGTTTCCACTTTACCAGTTCATTTTTCACCCTGCTCAAATCGTTTGCCTTTTTATTGTCTGCTTCCGAAAACCAGTTGACACGGCTTTTTAATAACAGCCCCGCAGTAACAAACAAACCCAAAAATAAAAAACCAAACCGCTGCCAACTAAACCAGGTAAAAACACGGCCAAAAAAAAGCTCCAATGCTACACCTATATCATGCAGCAGACTTTTAAAAATAGTATTGGCATAATTATACAGCAGGAAAAATATAAAAAGCAACAGCAAAGGAATCACTAAAAAGCGAATGAACCTTTTTACAACATACAAATTAAATTTAATCGATTTTACCTGCTGAATATTTGTAAACAGAGAAGGAATAACCAGTAAATAATTCATCAATGCAGAAGCGCTTGCATACCATACAGAACGGTGCAGGTATTGGCTAAACGCTACCAGCAACAATAAGGTAGCAGAGAATGCGAGTTTGCTCAAATAAGTGTTGTGAATGACAACGGTTGCAAGGGTAACAATATGGGCTGCCAACAACCATTTCATTAAAGAACTGCGAAAGGCTGAAGGGTACAAATAGAAAACGGACCATAACACAAATACATCAAACAAAACGGAGTTGACAGCAATTTTTTCATTCCAGAAAATAATATTGAATAATATAGCACCGGTAGTAACCAGCAGCAGTTTAACGGATTCCTTTTTCATTTATTTGACTTTTTATCTATCTGAATAATTAAATGATGGACCATTTGGTAAATGATGAATCAATGTCTTTTACTTAAGATTTTTTGCATGTTTGACCTCACTTTGATCCTCTCAAAAGGTGAGGAAAGGACTTAAGTAAATTACATTGAATGATGAATGCTCAAAAGAGAATTCTCACACACTTATGAAATTTTCATTCTTTCCATTGAAGATTCACAATTGCTTATGGCCAGTTCACAATCAAGTTTTTGCCTGAGTAAATGAACAGGCTGATCAAGCAGTGTAAACCATTGCCAGTGTTCAATAGGCTTGCAACGGCTACCACGTTTGTAAGCCTTTCTCAAGCTGCTCCAGTATTCGGGCATTGTTATTATGCCATAAACAACGGTGGCCACGACCGGGAAAGAGAGATGTTTGTTACCTAACATAAAGCATTGCAGACAAACTTCTCCCTCATCAGTAGTATCATACTGCAACAGGATATGTTTGATATCATGTTTGGCATAATAGGGAAGCAGTTTCAGGTTTTTCTCATCCAACATCAATACCAGTTCATTCCCCAATGTACCTTCCGGCAACTGGTGCAACGCCTCTTTAGTGTGCTGAAATTTTTGAGGTGAGCGAATTAATTTCAGTAATGGCAATGCCATGTGATGGGTTAAAAACACCAGTAGTTTAGAACGCAGGTTCACAATTAAACTATACATGATATTCAGTTTTATTTCTACAGACTGATTGAATGATGGGATGATGAACCATGATGGATGCAATGGCAGCTACTACCACGCAAAAAGATAATAAGAAAAAATGTGCCTTTACATCATTGTCCGGAACAATTAGAAGCAGTAACGATGATAAGCCCGATATTATAAAGCCTGTCCTTAACATTATGCGAAACAAAATTGCATCATTCCAATTGGTAAGCAGCACAATCCAGAAAATGAACATCCCGGGAACAGAAAAGACCAGGGTAAAAACAAAGGCTAGCAATAATGCACCAGGCCATTGGTTTAACCCTGTGAAAGATAAGATTGCCCCGCTCAACAATGCATTCAGCAATGCAGTTAAAATCCAAATGGTAAAACTTAAAAATATTGACTTGATAAACTTCATTTATTAAAAGTGCTTTGCATTTCAAAGTATAAGTACAAAAAAAATTATTTAGTTGATTTTATCATTGCCTCGAGAGCTGCTATATGTGCCTTAAAAGCCTTTTCACCCGCTTTGGTAACCGAATAAGTGGTATTGGTTTTTCGCCCGATAAACCCCTTTTGAACTTTAATCGTTCCGGACTCCTCCAGCGTTTTAAGGTGGCTTGCCAGGTTTCCATCGGTTATATCCAGTAACTCCTTTAGCTCATTAAAGTTTACTTGCGCATTTACCATCAAGGCACTCATGATGCCCAGGCGAATACGGCTGTCAAAAATTTTATTTAAGTCCTTGATCGGGTTCATGATAATTTGCTAATTGCTAATGTCTAATTCAGTCTCTCATATTTGTACCACATCCATATTCCATATACAATGTGCAATACGCCAAAACCCATGGTCCAGAAGTGCAGGCCATACCCAACGTTCCAGAGATTCATTATTCCCAAAGCAAGTTGGCCATAACCCAGGTACCTGATTTCGCCCAATGTGTACTTGCTTGCATTCACCAGGGCCAAGCCATAAAAAATTAAGCAACCAGGTGCTACCAATTCATATTCGCCCAACTGCATCATACGGATGAGGAAAATGCCCCCAACTGTAATTGGAATAACGGTATTCCAAAACAAACGGATGGTTGCGGCACCCCACATGGGGATATTATTTTTCCTGCTGCGCAGGTAAGTAAAAAAGAATGCTGAAATAAAAGCGCTTACAAAAGTAATGGTGGCGATCCAAAGTAAGTCATTGAGCAATTTTATACCGCCCATATCAATCAGTCCATCCATTGTACAATTGCCCTTTACCCAACAATGTATTTTTTGATTGGCAAACCAGGCACCCAACAGGGCGCAGATTCCTGCGGCTATCCCGCTAAATCCACTCAGGCTTATAAAACGACTGCTTCGTTCCATCATGCGTTTGATGTGTTGCAGATCATCCAGTGATTGTTGTTCATTACTCATAAAAAGCACTTTGAATTACAAAGTAAACTGAATTAAGTGATATTGACAAGAAATATTTTTAAGCGTGGAGTAATAATTGAAAATGCTGGTAGCGAAAGTTTATCAGGAAACCAATGACGGAAAATTTATACATTGGTAATGCAGCCACAAACCTCATCTGCCTGGAGCCACCACCATCTATTAAGTACTGGTGAGGTGGCTCATCAGATGTCAATGCTTTTCAACACCTCCGATATATGATTGCAGGCAATCCGTATCTCCTCATCACTTATAACAAGTGGCGGCGCTATCCGCAAAGAACCTGCAGCAAATAAAAACCAGTCAGTAAAAACGCCCCGTTCTATTAATGAATCAATTACTTTTTTATTGAAATCGAAGCTTTCAAATTCTACCGATATCATTAGTCCGCAACTATGTACCGATTTTATCGCAGGGTGAACCAGCAGTGAAAGAAAAAGCTGTTCCTTTTCTTTTACGCCTTCAACTAATCGTTCTTCCAGCAACACATTAAATGCCGCCAGCCCGGCGGCACAGCAAACAGGATGACCACCAAAAGTATTGATATGGCCCAAAACAGGATTATGGGTAAAAGAATCCATGATCTTTTTATCGGCAATAAATGCTCCAAGTGGCATGCCACCGCCCAATGCTTTGCCCAATAACAATATATCCGGTACCACACCAAATTGCTGAAATGCCCACATACTGCCATTGCGCCCGAAACCGCATTGTATTTCATCTAACACGAGCAATGTACCTGTTGCGGTGCAGCGTTTACTTAATGCCAGGAGCCAGCCATTTTGAGGCTTCAGCACACCGGCTTCGGCTTGAACAGTTTCAGCAACAACACAAGCGGTTCTTTCTGTGATATTTTCTAAATCTTCAAATGAATTATAATTCAGTTGCATCACATCCGGTAAAAGAGGACGAAATGCATTTCGCCAATACTCATCCCCCATGATGCTTAATGCACCTTGCGTGCTACCGTGGTATGAATTTTTGAAACTGATAATTTGTGTTCTTCCGGTGAAACGTTTGGCCAGTTTCATGGCGCCTTCCGTAGCTTCGCTTCCGCTGGCAGTATAAAAAACCGAATTAAGTGATGCAGGTAAATGATCGGTAAGCTTTTTTGCGTAGGCTACCTGGGGACTTTCCACCAGCTCTCCGTATATCATGATGTGCATGTAATCATCCACTTGCTTTTTAATTGCCTCTATCACTTTTGGATGGCAGTGGCCTACATTACAAACACTGATGCCCGCAATCAAATCAATGTATTTTTTTCCATTAACATCCCATAGGTTACTACCACTGGCCCTTACAATTTCCAGCGATAAAGGTGCTTCGGATGTTTGGCCCACATGATTCAGAAATAACTGGCGTTGATTCATAGACTGCAAATTTCGTTAAGAAAGTTTGATATTTGTTTTTAAAAATAAAACACGAATTTCAATTTTTAATTGACTATAATCTAAAGCAAAGTATTTGTTGAGCTGTTTGAGTTAATTAAACGTTCACCGTTTGCATAAATTAACCCAAAAAAAGTTTGCTGGAAAAATGGGTTCAAAAAGCATAGATTATAATGATACAATGACGATGCCAAGCAATTCAACAGCTTGTTCAATAAAAATTCAACCAGCTTCCGACAGGGTTTACAAAACCTCAGGCGGTAAAAATTAAAACTCATGCCATTAATTCTTCCGGTAAAAGGTGTTTTGCCAACCATGGGCAACAATTGTTTTATAGCTCCTAATGCTACCATTGTGGGCGATGTAATAATGGGCAACGACTGTAGTGTATGGTTTAATGCGGTAATCCGGGGCGATGTAAACAGCATCCGGATAGGCAATAAAGTAAATGTGCAGGATGGCGCAGTAATTCACTGTACATACGAAAAAACCAAAGCCATTATTGGAAATAATGTTAGCATCGGGCACAATGCAATTGTACACGGATGCGTTATTGATGACAATGTGTTGGTAGGTATGGGGGCAATTGTGATGGACAATGTAAAGGTAGGAACCAATTGTATAATAGCAGCGGGCGCCGTGGTGCTTGAAAATACCGTAATTGAACCGGGATGTATTTATGCCGGCGTGCCAGCAAAAAAGGTTAAGGATATCAGCCAGGATTTGATAAACGGAGAAATAAACAGGATTGCCAATAACTACCTCATGTACAGCGGATGGTTTGCCCCTAAACCTTGAAGAAGGATAATACAGGAGCATAATATTCAATAGCTTGTGCTGAGTTTTGTTTGTAATTGAAAAAGATTTATTTTCAGACTATGAGAAAATATATTGTTGTTGTTGCATGTATTACGCTCTTAAGCGGATGCTTTATTTTTCAAAAGAAAGAAAAATATGGATGCCCGGGTAGCCCCCAACCCGGTGAATTAAGCACAGATCAAAAAATCGCATCAGGTGCAAATGTTAAACAGTCAAAATATAAAGGAAAGAAGAGTTACTAAGCCAGCGCACAGTTATAGATAATTGTTAGCAGTATAAACGGTTGATAGCCTTGTTTGCATACATCCGGATTGTTGAAAATGCGGCATACCAGCCGTAAAAGCTTAATAAATGTTTGATGAAATATACTAAAAAAGCCAAATAAGAGTTTATTGAATTGCGAATCGTTGTAACCCAATACCCTAACCGATAAAGATAAAATCCCATGTGCTATCATTTAAAAACCAAACACGGCAATACAGAAGCTGTTATTGACGACAACTGCGGCATTTCCAAATTTTACGCAATAGCAGAAACATTGTCATCGGAGTTACATGTAAATTTCCTGAACCAGGTAGACGATGCAGATAATTTAGACTGGGATTTTAAATATAAAAACCAGGTACTCACACTACACTACAATGTTTTTAACGGTGTGTCTGTTTTTCCACAGCATGTAAAAAGCATATTGCAGGAAAACAATATAGTATTGGAAGTTGCTCACTTTTTGGAAAGCAGGGCTTATTGAAAATATCAGTACGTTTTCTTTTCAATACTTTCGAGAATATTTAAATAACTATAGTACCTATCAGGATGTATAGTGCCTGCGTTAACAGCTTCTTTTACTGCACAGCCCGGCTCATTGATATGCATACAGTTATTGAACTGACAATCGTTTATGAGTGCCCTCATTTCAGGGAAGTAGTGGGAAAGTTCCTGTTTTGAGATATCCACCAACCCAAGTTCCCTGATACCCGGTGTATCAATCACCCTTCCACCAAATGACAGGTTAAACATTTCCGCAAAAGTAGTAGTATGCAAACCTTTACCACTCCAGCCGCTTACATCCTGCGTTCGCAACCGAAGCTCCGGAAATACAATATTGATAAAGGATGATTTTCCAACGCCTGAATGCCCGCTTAATAAAGTAGTTTTATCTTTTAGCAGGTTTTTCACTTCTTCTACCCCATCATTCATTTCAATGCTCATCAATTGTACCTTGTAACCGATGGCTTCGTAAATTTCTTTTATGTCTGCAAATTTTTCTTTCTCCTTTTCTTTATACAAATCCGATTTATTAAATACAATGATCGATGGCACATGGTATGCTTCGGAAGTGATCAGGAAACGGTCGATAAAACCAAGTGATGTTTTGGGATCTTTTAAAGTAGCGAATAGTAGTGACTGATCGAGGTTAGAAGCAATGATATGATGCTGGTTCCTGTTGTGGGGTGATGAGCGGGTAATGTAATTTTTACGTGGGGCGATATCCGTGATGGTTAATGTATTTTCCAATTCATTTTCCATATCGGCAAGCACCACATCGCCTACTGCTATTGGATTGGTAGACGTGATGTTATCAATCTTAAATTTCCCTTTTATACGGGCATTAAATATTTTACCCTCATCATC
>JBBQTL010000177.1:0-12785 GCA_038213285.1 Chitinophagales bacterium | reverse complement strand
GCCCGATGCTTCAATTACATGGAAGGATGTTATTGCCGGGGCAGTAGCTACTGCAATATTATTTATGCTGGGAAAATTCGGCATCTCCTTTTATATAAGCAAGAGCAGTGTGGGTACTACTTATGGTGCAGCAGGTTCATTGGTAGTATTGCTGTTGTGGGTATATTATTCTGCACTTATTCTATATTTTGGGGCAGAATTTACCAAGGCTTACGCAATAAAATATGGTTCTAATATTTATCCCAATCAATATGCGGTAACAACAAAAACCATAGAAGTAGAAACCGGTAGCCAGTCTGTGCAAAGTAAAGAAAACTGCGAAACTGATACTAGAGGAACGGTAGCGGGCGGGCAGGAAGTTGTGATAAAGGCAAAAGAGAGTGATCAAAAAGAAAAAGAAGTAAAAAAATAATCTGTTTTCTCTACGGTTGCATTTATATTGATATTTCGGTTTGTATTTAAATTTGTCTCTTTTAAAACGATGCTAAGGCTTGGTACAAACTGCGCTTGTGGATGTCTTCGTTAAGAGTTGTTATCCGCCTGCAAAAATTTGGAATATCTTTAATGGCAGATTTCTTCAGGCAATTTCGGGAAACAGTCAAACCCGCCCGTTCGGTTCAGAAGAATCAGGCATGTTGAATAATGTGTCCCATTATTTTTTCTGCGTGTACCCTGGAATTTTCAATAAATAAACTATGTGTATTCATTCCGCCGCAAATAACACCAGACAGGTAAATTCCTTTTACATTCGTTTCGTGCGTATCTTCATCATACACCGGTTTTCTTACTTCGTCAGCAGATAATTCAATGCCTGTTTTTTGTAGAAAGCTAAGATCAGGTTGGTAGCCGGTGGCAGCAATCACCCAATCATTTTCAATGGTAACCAAGCCAGTTGGTGTATTGATATCTACTTCCTTTTCTCTTATTTCTGCAATGGTAGCATTAAAGTATGCTTTGATGGATCCTTCTTTGATGCGGTTTTCAATATCCGGCTTTACCCAATATTTTACCCGGTTTCCAATTTCACTACCCCTGATCACCATGGTAACTTCAGCACCTTTGCGCCAAGTTTCCAAAGCTGCATCCACAGCAGAATTACTGGCACCGGTAACCATTACTTTTTCAAAGGCATAAAAATGCGGATCCTTATAATAGTGGGTTACTTTGGGCAGGCTTTCACCCGGCACATTTAACAGGAAGGGGATATCGTAAAAACCGGTGGCTATAATTACATTGCGGGTTGAATAAAATTGCTTATTGGTTACCACCTCAAAGTCGGTCTCTTTCCTGGTAATGCCTGTTACTGTTTCAAACAAATGAAGTTGTAATACATTGGAAACAGCAACCCGCCGGTAGTATTCCAGCGATTCATTCCGCGTTGGTTTTGCGTTACTACTTACAAAAGGAACACCACCTATTTCAAGCCGTTCCGAAGTAGAAAAAAATGTCATGTTAACCGGGTAATTGTACAATGAATTTACAAGGCACCCTTTTTCAAGGATGACGTAATTCAAGCCCTTATTCTTTGCTTCCAAACCACAGGCGAGGCCAATTGGGCCACCTCCAATTATAATCAGATCCAATCTTTCATTCATTGAAAAATATTTTTAATACCAGTTGCCGAACTGTACCAATCTTTTGCTTTTTATTTTTTTGAGCCCAACTTTTTGATTGCTAATCGCAGAAGTGGAAGCCTAAATGAAAAAGTTAGTATACTCTGTCAGACCGATACCGATTTGCCGGTCCCAGCCTGATCGGATAGGCAGCTATAACCAGTAACTAATTCAGCAGGGGATGAGTAGTTGCAAAATCAATTTCGTTAAAATCCTTTACTATATTGTACAGCGTATCACGCTCTACCGGTCTGCGTTTTACCTGTTTTATAAGCGTTACCAATTCTTCGGTACTCATCTTCGGGTTTTGTTCTTCACTGCCAGCCATGCTGTAAATTTTTGTGGAATCATCTATGGTACCATCAATATCATTTACACCAAATGACAGGCTCAACTGCGCATTCTCTCTTCCAAGCATGGGCCAGTAAGCTTTGAGGTGAGGAAAATTATCGAGGTAAATTCTGGCAATGGCGTACAGCCGCATATCTTCAGTAATGGTTGACTCAATTACATAACTCATGTCATTGTCATGATTTCTAAACTTCAGTGGAATAAACGTATTAAATCCACCGGTTTTATCCTGCAGATCCCGCAGCCTCCGCATGTGATCAATACGGTGCTGATACTTTTCAATATGGCCATACAACATGGTAGCATTGCTGTGCATGCCCAGGTTATGCGCCACTTCATGTATTTGTAACCAACCGGCTGCATCTACTTTATCTGCCGAAATTTGTTCCCTTATTTCGGGTGCAAAAATTTCAGCACCGCCGCCTGGCAAACTATCAAGCCCTGCTTCGTGTAACCGCTTCATACCTTCTTCCGTTGTAAGTTTTGCTTTGCGAAACATATAATCCAGTTCAACGGCAGTAAAAGCTTTTACATGCAAAGTTGGCCGATGCGCTTTTATTTTTTGCATCAGTTCAATAAAATATTCCATGTTCATCTTTGGATGCACACCACCCACAATATGTACTTCAGTAATCGGTTTGCCATCATAGGTTTTTACAATATCCAGCATCCGGTCAATGCTCAGTTCCCAACCTTCTTCTTTCTTCGCATACAGGCGGGAGTAAGAACAAAATTTACAACTGAATACACAAACATTGGTTGGCTCAATATGAAAGTTGCGGTTGAAGTAGGTAGTATCACCATGCTTTAATTCACGGATATAATTGGCAAGCGATCCTACAAAAGCGAGACTTCCCTTTTCAAATAATTGAATGCCTTCTTCATCTGTTATCCTGATTTGCTGCTGTACCTTTTCTGCAATTTTTTTGAGGTCTGAATCTGCTGTATTTTCTATTAAGGTATCAATTGAGGAGCTCATTGTAAAATATTTTTGCGAAGTTACTACAGGTGTGCCTTTAAAACAAAAGAGCTGGGATATTGTTGGAGATGATGGCTTATACTTTTGCACCAGCGTCTGCCGCAGCGGAAAGGTATTGTATGCCGCATATCGTTGATTAACAGTACTACTTTTGAATGGAGCTCCGATTAAAATCGGGTACACTGTCGGTACTGAAGTGCAATCAGGTTTGTAAAACTGGTTTCACAAAAAATATAATGATAACGCTTCGCCGTTGCCGGGACAGGCGCACTAATTCTTCACAATTCTTTCCACTACCATCTTATTCGAATAAATCATTTTTAAAATATATACTCCGCCGGATAGATTTCGGAGGTCAATATTTATTTCGGTGTTGGCATTGCCATTATATCTTTTATCCCAAACCAATTGCCCGGCAGAATTAAACACCTGAACCAACTGTAGTTCAACAGGTGGTAATACATGATGCACCAGTAATAACTGATGGGTTGGATTAGGGTAAATCAGGTAGCCCTGGTTCTTTAAACGTTGTGGCAATATTTTAGAGCTAATATTTACATTGTCCAGGTATAGATTATTTTGTTGATTACTTTTTGCTGAAAAATACAACTGGTAACTTTCAGCACCAACATGGGGCGTCAGATAAACCCTGGTTGATTTCCATTCTGTCGCACTATTTGGAGTGAAAGTGGTGGTGTTGGAATAATTTGGATCATTAACGGTTTGCAATTCCTCACCCCATTTTTTCCATACGCTGGTAAATGAAACACCACAATCCTTTGTAATCAGTACTTCCAATGTATCCAATGGCAATACAGTAGAGCCTGGATAACTGGCACCGGCTTTATAAGCGTAATCCCATGATACAAACATGGAATCAATGCTGGGATTATTATCAACAATAGGAGTTATAAAATGATCCACTGTCTTCGTTGCATTCCCTGTTGCAGGATTATTAATCCATAATGAAGCTGCACCGGTTTTAGCTGCGGTAGCAGTTCGCTCCCAGGTTTTCAATCCATCCGGGTTTTGAATGCCCCAGTTATTGAGTGGAATATTGATGGTTTCAAAATCCTCGGTAATTGGGGTAGGCAAAGGAGAGGAGTTATAAACAGTAAAGTTTTTTCTGATGGTATCGTTGGCGGCTACCAAATCATCGAGCCCGTTGGGATCGGTTGTAAACACGGTTAATATATGCGTTCCTGCTGAAGTGTTGGCTGGATCAAGTACCAGAGAAACGCTGCTGCATTTCGGCAAACTGCCAGTCCAGTTAAATGTGGTAACTGCGCCGCCATCAAACTGGTAATTTATTTTTAATGACCGTATAGTATCAGCGCCTGCATTGCGGAAACGAACTGAAGGTAATACACTATTGGTGCAAACAGCCATGGGTGGTGCATCAATAGCATCCATTACAATATTACGGGAGGCACTCGCAAAGCCTTTAATGTCGATTCCATCCACATATATATTATTTCCGAAGTCATTGTATGATTGGAAGCCGATGATCACCGACTGAAGATTTTTTTCACAAAAGTTTTTCAGAATCACTTTTTCGGATCGCCATTCCGAAACCGTTGGTATAAAATTGGCCGTTGTGCTTCCTTTTGAAGTACTCAATTCCGAGCCGCCTTTTACATAACCGGTCGGCAGCCAGGTTTTGCCACAATCCGGTGAATACAATACCAACAAAGAGTCGGATGATCCGTCATAGATTTTATAGGCCACATTAAAATTTACTTCTACCGAATCCAGTATAGCCACGTTTATTTTAGGCGACTGATAAAGGTCCCGTTGGCCAATATCCTGGTAATTAAAAGCATTTAGTATCATGCTCGCTGTGCCTGGGTTTCCCGCCTGGGTAGTTCTGCGCCAGGTTACGCTTCCTGCATTTTCATTCTTTATTGCAGAGCCGTTTGCAGGTGGAAAAGGTAATGTTTCAAAACTTTCTGTGTAAGGTAATGTAAGGGTGGTTGCTATCGTAAATATAACTGTAGTGGTATCGTTACTGGTTCTTTCATCCTGCTTTCCATTGGGGTTGGCTGTGTACACCTGCAGGGTATGCACACCCGGCACCGGAGTAAAATCCGGTGACAGGCTAATAACCTGTGAGGAAGCAAAAGTAACTAGTGTTAAATTATTTAAAATAGTGATATTGCCTAGAGGCACACCATCTAAAATCATTCCTATTTCCACTGTCTTTAAAGTATCAAATCCTATATTCCGAATGGTTATTTTTGGTGTAATCAAGGTATTACAGGTTAGGCCGGCAGCGGGTTCTGTAACCGAACCGATAGAAACATCTGTCTGAAATAAAGCCGACAATGGCAATACCTGCGCCCACCATACACCAAATCTTGAATCATTATCTGCGGTACCTAAGCGCTGGTCCGCATATTCCTGGATGGTCCATAAAGATTCATCCACCGGATCAATGGCGCTATGACTATAGTCGCCCCATCTTGCCCGGGTACCACCAAAGGTTTTATAATAGGTACTCAATCCAACTTTGTAAATGTATTCATCCATTGTGGTATTTGCTGGTGTGGAATTTGTTCTGAAACTATAAGCAGAGCTCACACTGGAAGTATTGGACGATACCGTATATCCAATGATTACATCCTCGCTTTTATTTACCGCGATGGATGGAAACCAGCGATAGTTATTGGTCATACCATCACCTATGCGTCCACGTTGTAATATATTGCCAAAGCCGCCTCCTGATGTTCCATTCAGTTGCCACCATTGCACGGCTACATTGGTAGGTGAAATTCCAATATGCTGTGCACACCATATATTCCCATTTACCATTACACCTGAACTTATTCTTGCATCATTGGTGGCCAATTTACGCGAGTCACCGGATTGTTCTGCAATATCGCCGGGTGATGATGTATAACCAGCACCTCCGGATGGAAAAACTGCTGTAGCGGTATTCCAGTTGGCATTGGGAATATTGCCGGTAATTGTTGACAGCCGTATGGTGGAACCTGCTGCATTCCAGTTTTGCAATACATAAAATGTATTCGTATTGGGATTGTTTCCATAAACGGTTACCGGTAAAGGTGAATCGCCATCGGCTGCTGTTTTTTCAATCGCCTGGGCATTGGTGCCAAAAACAATTGTACCGTTTGCAACTAAGTTGGCCTTATCCATTATAAATAAAACCGGGCCTGAAAAAGAATTAGAACCGGGAAATTTTCTTCCGGAAACGACTAACCAACGGTCGTCAAACCCAAGATAGGGATGATCCAAAGAAAAAGCTCCACCTGGTAAATTTGGGACAAATGAATACCGGAACCAGTTACCGGTAGGATCATTGGATGCTGAAACGAGTACTGCTAACCTGTTATTATCCTGTCCCCCGCAATCAATGGCTACGTAAAACCAGCGTTGCGATTGCGGATCATATTGAATATAAGGGTCACAGGTATTTGGAACGCCTGCAAACGCACCGATGCTGACGGTGGATAACACATTTCCGGATTTAGTATGCACTCTCAATAAATCATTGGTTGCTGTAACCACATGGTTCGGCCCGATGGCACCATGCGTATCCGGGGGAATGGATAGCCCCAGGTCAGTATGTCCTAAAAAAGTTTGATTGGGAGCAGGGGAAGCTGTTTGAGGACGGTTAGGAATGACAGGGTTATTGGGAATCACAGGTCTTATATTTGCGGGTGCCTGAATTTTTATATTGGCTCCTTTCGGCATCGGCATGTCTTTCAGTCCCTTCCAACCGCCGTCTATTTCTCTTTTAGGGCAATAAGTACAAGGCCTTGATAATTCCGTATGGTCTATTTCGAAATCGGCTAATTGTTTTAAATTGATCAGAACGGGGCTTACCGTTTGAGTAAATGCAGCTATTCCAACCAAACAACATACGGTAATCAATAAACAATTTTTTTTCATCAACGCATTTTTAGCAATAGTCTTAAAAAATAAGGTACCCGGATATAGTCATGCCCTCACAATTTAATTAATTTAAGCATTAGTATGGTTGAACTATCAGGAGAGTTTTATTATTGAAATATATTTTCATCAGTACAGTCGCCTGATTTTTTTCCTGGTTCATTAAATTACCTCATCAGGCTTTAATTGAATAAATGTATATCTTTCAATTTCAAAACAATTATTTGCTTATGCAACGATTCCAGGGACTTATAGGAGTAGTTTTAATATTGGGCATTGCCTGGTTATTTTCCAACAATAAAAAAAAGATTAATTACCGGTTGGTTGTAAGTGGCATTTTATTACAGATTGTTATCGCCCTATTGATACTGAAGGTTCCAATTGTTAAATCATTTTTTCAAAAAATAGGCAGCATAATTACCCACATAGAGGCTTTTGCGAAAGAGGGGGCTGCATTTGTATACGGCGGGCTTATGGCGGATAATTTTGCCGGCGGATCCGTACCATACAGGACTCCCGGCGTATTTATTTTCGGGTTTAGTGTGTTGGCCACCATCATACTGGTTTGTGTATTGGTTGCCATATTTTATCATTTTGGCATAATGCAAAGAATAGTATCTGTGGTGGCAAGAGCAATGAACTGGGTAATGCGGGTGAGTGGTGCCGAGGCATTGAGTAATGTGGCGAGCGCCTTTGTAGGACAGGTGGAAGCCCAGGTAATGATAAGGCCCTACCTGAAAGGTATGACCATGAGTGAATTACTCGCCAGTATGAGCGGAAGCCTTGCATGTATTGCCGGCGGAATCCTTGTTGTGTATGTAAGTTTTGGCGCTAAGGCAGAATACCTGCTGGCGGCAAGTTTAATGGCGGCGCCGGCTGCATTGGTAATCTCTAAAATTGTATGGCCTGAAACGGAAGAAAGCGAAACCATGGGCAAGGTAAAACTGGAAGTAAAAACACCCTACACCAATGTGATAGATGCGGTTACCCATGGTGCCGGTGATGGAATGAAGATTTCTATGAATGTAATTGCCATGCTCATCGGTTTTTTGGGCTTGATTGCCCTGATCAATTTTTTATTAATGAAGGTGGGCATCGTATTGAACCTCAATTTTAGTTTAACGCTCGATTGGATATTTGGTAAAATATTTTCGCCAATGGCATGGGCGATGGGGGTACCAACTGCTGATGTATCCAACGTGGCAACCATGTTGGGAAAAAAATTAACCATCAACGAATTTGTAGCATTTAGCGATCTTACACAAACCATGGTTCCCGATAGCACAGGCGTATTGGTAAAAGGATACCAGAGTGTCATCTCAGATAAGGCATTGCTGATTGTAAGTTTTGCGATTTGCGGCTTTGCCAATTTCAGTTCTGTAGGAATGCAGATTGGTGGGATCGGCGCACTGGCGCCCGAAAGGAGAGCCGACCTTGCAAAGCTAGGTATGCGGGCCTTACTTTGTGGTACGCTGGCATCTTATCTGTCCGCCACCATTGCGGGGATATTGATGGGGTAGTGGTGCCGGTAACGCTCGCTAACCCTGCAAACAGCATTGATAGTTGTCTAGGAACTGTAGCATAAAACAGATGCATGACCATTTCTACATTGCCCGACTTTATCAAATCTACGGCAATAGCTATCAACTGCTAATCTCGCCTACCTCGCCTTGCGCCTTCGTCCATAGGCAACTTTTCAAATAAAAATCGGTATTTCCCAAAAATGAAATACTTTGAGCCATCAAATACCCTGATTCATGCTATCCAAACGCCCTAACCCACAACTGGTTACTATTTTTTTAGTGCTTAGCTGTTATAGTTCCCCCCAAGCTCAAACCAGTTTTACTGACAAAATCGCTGAATGGAAAACAAAATTTCCCAAAGAAGAAATTGTGGCAAATGTTTTTAAAGAGGTAATTGATTTTTCATTGAATGCCACCCCTAAAGCGGGGGAAGGAAAAGTAAAGGCAACCGTATCTTCTGAAACAATGGTTGTGCCTTTAAAAGATTTTATCAAATATGAGGACGGACTTTTTTATAATGAAGCGCAGTCTGTTGAAAATGTAAAAGTGCTGAATGTTGATAAAAAGGAAGTGGCCATTCAAAAACTCTGCGGCGATTATAGCAGTGAGAATATCTTTCACAGCGATGCGAAACTGTGCGTAGTTAAATTCCCATTGGCAGAAAAAGGAAAGCCCTTCAACTATTCCTACCAGGAGAATTATCATGATGTAAAATACCTTACTTCTTTTTATTTTTACCAGCATTACCCTGTGATCGAAAGGGTGATTCAATTTAATATTCCATCCTGGCTGGAAGTAGACCTTCGGGAGTTTAATTTTGCAGGGCATAACATCGAAAAGACATCCGTAAAATCTGGTGATATCACCACCTTTACATTTCGTATCAGCAATGCCCCGGCTTATAAAAATGAAACGCATTCACCCAACCACGCCATCAGTTATCCGCATATTATTTGTATTACAAAAGCCTTTACAGATGCAGGTAAGCGCACCGTGCTGTTTGAAAATGTAAAAGACCTTTATGGCTGGTATAGCAGTGTTTGCGCTGATATTGGCAATGATCCTGAATCGCTGAAAGAAAAGGTTGCCACGCTGATCGCCAATAAAAAAACCGACCAGGAAAAGGTAGAAAGTATTTTTTACTGGGTACAGGATAATATTCGGTACATCGCTTTTGAAAATGGCATCATGGGCTTTAAACCAGATGCCGCACAGAACGTTTTTAAGAATAAATACGGCGACTGCAAAGGAAAGGCAAATCTTTTAAAGACCATGCTTACTATTGCCGGCTTTGATGCCAGGCTCACCTGGATCGGCACTTCTGACCTGCCTTATGATTATACGCTGCCGTCACTGGCTGTGGACAACCACATGATCTGCACCGTTATTTTAAATGGCAAACGTTATTTCCTGGATGGTACGGAGGAATACATCGCTTTAAATGATTATGCACAACGCATACAAGGCAAACAGGTTTTAATTGAAGACGGTAAGAATCATATTATTGACAAAATTCCCGAATTTGCCGCCGACAGAAATAAGATAAGCCTGGTAACTAAAATGAATATTACCGAAAACCTCATCTCCGGCAATTCAATAGCTGAGTACAATGGCGAATCAAAAATTTCGGTGCAAAGCGCCTTCGCTTCTACAAGGAGTGACAAAAAAACGGAAAGCCTTACCTCTTTTGCAAGCAATGGCAACGGTAATATTGAAGTGTCGAATATCAACAATACAGATTTTAACGACAGGCAAAAGCCACTACAACTTAAATACGATTTTAAAGCCAGTAACCAGGTGACAAAAACCGGTAATGAGTTATATGTGATAATGGACTGGGATAAGGAATTCAGCAATCTTGACATTCCCGAAGACAGGAAGAATGATTACGAATTTAATCAGAAATATTTTACGACCACACAATCTGAATTAACAATCCCGCTGGGTTATAAAGTAGATTATTTGCCGGCAGCATTTAAAAAAAGTACGCCTTCCTGGTCTTTTGAAGGCGCATACATCAATAAAGGAAAGAGTATTATCTATACCAAAACAATTGTTATCAATAAACCCATTTTAAAGAAAACTGATTTTGCAGGATGGAATGCTTTTATTGCAGACATTAATAAATTTTATACTGACCAGGTTGTGTTGACAAAATAATGGTAACATTATTTTTTGTTGCCAGGCATTGTTTTTCAATTATTCATCGTTGTGTTATGTTAATCCCGAATTTCGGAACTTCCTTGTGCGGCAGTATATTGTGGAACTTTAAAATGCTACAGGGCAAAAAAAAACACATTCAATGATCTGTCTTAAAATGCTGTCAATTATAATGTAAACAGGATACACACAACATTAGTTCTTTATTCAAATACCAAACCCAAGTATATGTATCGTTTAGCCAGCCTTCTATGTTTATCAATCTTCACCACTACATTTTCATTTGCGCAGGTACCGGCCATCGGTGATAAAATTGAAGATGAATTTAAACTAACTGTCATTCCTGAAAAATGGAAAAATGAAAGTGCCGTTATCATCGGCATGAAGGAAGAATATTTGTTTAAGCGCCAGGTGGCAAAGGGAAAGGTAACTGCGGGTGTGCATATTAGCGAATACATTCATAAGCGTATCAAACTGCAGGATAAAAATGCAGTGGAAAAATTTTCCACTTTCTATTATGTTACCATGGGAACGGATGGCAACGCCGTATACAAAGTGATTAAAAGCAATGGAAATGCGGTGGATATTGATATGAAAACTGCCATAGAAGAAGAACAGGATGTTCCGGATATTTACAAACCCATTTACTATAAGATGAAGGTAAAGTCGATGAAGATTGCCATTCCCGACCTGGAACCCGGTGATATCATTGATTATACCGTAAGTTCCGGTCTTGACTGGGATATGAAAACAGCTGGCATTAATTTTACACCCTTTATATTTTCACTATCAAATAGTTACCCCACTATTTACCAGCAATACCGCTTTACAATGGCGAATGGCATGAAGGTAAAATACAGAAGTTATAACGGAGCACCCAATATCAAGTTCGATCCAAAGGCTTCAGTTTATGGAGAAAAAGAATCTTTCATGAGCTATTTTTTCCTCGATAAGGACCGCGAAAAAACCATTGAAGAACGCTGGAGCTATTCACTACGAAATACCCCGAGTGTAAAATTCAGGGTAGTATTTTTAGACTATGAAGAAGGTGACAGAAGTTTAAGCGAAGCAACAGTGGACCGCTCGGGCCTGGACATTCAACAGGTGTATAAAGGATACGTGGGTGCTGCGTTGTACAATACAAAAATTGTAACATCCCTGGTAGCCTACACCACCCAATATCTCACAAGGAAAAAAGCGGATGGCGTATTAAAAACAGATGCAGATATTACCAGGGAATGTTACTACTGCCTGCGCAAAGTATTCCTGGAAATGTATTATAAAGGTCCCGTGCATTCAGAATTGGAAAAGTATTTTACGGGCAAAAAACTATATAAAAAAATATTGGCAGCAGAAAAGAAAGACAGTCAAAAAGAAGAAAGGGAAGACGAAGTGAGGATGAATGCGGTAACCTTTGCCACTGCACTGCGTTCATCGCTTGCAGCACAGGGCATTCAAGCCGAATTGTTTGTATATGTACCCCGCACGCTGGGTACCTGGAGAGACGCTATTTTTATGGAAGAGCTCGATTTTGTAATGAAAGTGAAGATCAAGGAAAAGGCATATTTCCTGGAAGCCATCAACAATTTTGAGGCTTTCGGAACGCCACATTCCTACCTCGAAAATGCGGAAGGGTACAGCATCCGGTATGATGATGTGGATAGTTACTACAAAACAACTGTTCCTGCTTCCAATGTTGCCACCAACCTGTCAAGGGAGGAGTTTATTGTAAATTTTACAGATGCCATGGATAATATAAAAGTGGAGCGTACCAGTTCATATATTGGCACGGAAAAATCGCCTTTTATTGGGATGGCAAACCTCGACCGGAACTACCTGGATATAGATTTTGAAAAATATATTGCAGAACCTTTAAGCAAAGGAAAGAAATCATCCGAAGTGATCGTTCCGGTAAACACTAAATATGAATACGCCGATAAGGAGGAGCAGATTAAGGAAAGAAAATTGCTTTTTGAAAAGGAACTAAAAGGCAATCATGATGTTGAACAATACATTGATTTTGAATTGTTGCAAAATGGCAGGTATGGTGATACCGCAATGTTGCAATTCAAAGAAAGATTTACCCTAAAAAAGCTAATCAGCAAAGCCGGAAAAAACTTCATTTTTGAAGTCGGAAAACTAATTGGTGGCCAAATAAAGCTGGAGCCAAATGAAATGAAGGAAAGACAAAATGATATCTGGATACCTTCTGCCCGTTCCATTGAAAATAATATCAGCATTAATATC